>NZ_JBFEFT010000005.1:0-163299 GCF_047229225.1 Bacillus sp. 179-C3.3 HS
TGTTTATCGTTGCCTCTACTACTGATTGGATTGATGGTTACTATGCACGCAAACTCAATTTAGTGACGAATTTCGGTAAATTTTTAGATCCACTTGCAGATAAATTGCTTGTTTCAGCGGCGTTAATTATACTTGTTCAATATGACCTTACTCCTGCATGGATGGCGATTGTGATCATCAGCCGGGAGTTTGCAGTAACAGGTCTTCGTCTTGTGTTAGCTGGAGGCGGCGAAGTGGTAGCAGCCAATATGCTTGGGAAAGTGAAAACGTGGGCGCAGATCATTGCTATTTCTGCCCTTCTATTGCATAACCTGCCGTTTGAACTTGTATCATTCCCGTTTGGTGATCTTGCGATGTGGGTAGCTGTGTTCTTTACAGTTGTTTCAGGGTGGGATTACTTTGTGAAAAACTGGGAAGCTTTAAAGAATTCCAACTAAAAAGGACGTGTACGCTTTGAAGTCAGAAAGAAAAGCAGAAATTATTGCGGTCGGTTCCGAACTTTTGCTTGGGCAAATTACGAATACGAATGCACAATTTATCAGCAAACAGCTAGCTGAAATTGGTGTGAATGTTTATTACCACACAGCAGTTGGTGACAATCCAGAGCGTTTAAAACAAGCCATCCGTGTGGCGCAAGAAAGATCTAATTTTATTATTTTTTCAGGTGGTCTCGGGCCAACAAAAGATGATTTAACAAAAGAAACGATTGCCAATATGCTTGGCAAAGAGCTTGTGTTGAATGAAGAAGCATTTGCATCGATTCAAGACTATTTTCAAAAGACTGGACGTGTCATGTCACCGAACAATCGGAAACAAGCACTTGTCCTAGAAGGTTCAGACATACTTGTGAACCGATTTGGGATGGCACCTGGTATGTTTATTCAAACGGGAGATACTTTTTATATCTTGCTCCCAGGTCCGCCAAGTGAATTGCATCCGATGTTCGAACATGAAGCAAAGCCGCTCATCTCAGAGAAACTCGGCTTGAAAGAAAAAATTGTTTCTGTCGTACTGCGCTTTTTCGGAATCGGTGAATCACAGCTTGAAACAGATCTTGAAGATTTAATTGATGCCCAGACGAACCCAACAATTGCCCCACTGGCATCAGACGGTGAGGTGACGCTAAGGCTAACGGCAAAACACGAGGATGAAAAGGAAACTGAGCGTCTTTTAAAAGAAACAGAAGCGCGTATTTTAGAGCGAGTGGGAGATTACTTTTACGGATATGGTGATACATCTCTTGTTCGTGAAGTTTCAAAAGCTTTGCATCAAAATGAAAAAACTGTAGCCGCCGCCGAAAGTCTAACAGGCGGAATGTTTTCTGAATGGTTGACAGATCTTGAAGGGGCCTCCTCGATTTTTAACGGAAGTGTCGTTTGTTACACAAACCAAATGAAACAAGAGGTACTAGGCTGTCAAGACAAAACGTTATCCGTTCACGGTGCTGTCAGCAAAGAGTGTGCTCATGAGCTCGCTGAGGGCGTAAGAAAGTTAACAGGAAGCGACATTGGGATTAGCTTTACTGGAGTGGCAGGTCCTGGTACGCAAGAAGGAAAGCCAGTCGGAAAAGTGTTTATCGGCCTATCTACAAATGATCAGACAGAAGTATTTGAATGGATGTTCACGGGCAGTCGATCAGGCATTCGAAAACGTGCGGTGAAGTATGGATTATACCACCTTCTAAATGTAGTAAAAGAGAGCTAATTTTATTTTTTGTTAGGTTTACTCCTTTATAAATGAGTATTTTCTCTAATAGAAATGACTCTTTTCTTAAATAATCTGCGAGAAAAAATCGAATATGTGTTCGATTTTTTCTTGGCAAATGACGTAAAACAAGGTATAGTATAGATAGTGGAATTGATAAAGGAGGAAACAATAGAATGAGTGATCGTCAGGCAGCCTTAGATATGGCTCTTAAACAAATAGAAAAACAGTTTGGTAAAGGCTCTATTATGAAACTAGGAGAGCAAACAGATACACGTATTTCAACAGTACCTAGTGGTTCGTTAGCACTTGATACTGCGCTTGGAATAGGTGGATATCCTCGCGGTCGTATTATTGAAGTGTATGGCCCAGAGAGTTCTGGTAAAACAACAGTGGCGCTTCATGCCATTGCTGAGGTTCAACAACAGGGAGGACAAGCTGCATTTATCGATGCAGAGCATGCACTTGATCCTGTTTATGCCCAAAAGCTAGGTGTCAATATCGATGAGTTGTTACTTTCTCAACCAGACACAGGAGAACAAGCACTTGAAATTGCAGAGGCACTAGTCCGCAGTGGTGCAGTTGATATTGTCGTCATTGACTCGGTTGCTGCTCTTGTACCAAAAGCAGAGATTGAAGGAGACATGGGGGACTCTCACGTTGGTCTTCAAGCACGTTTAATGTCTCAAGCGCTTCGTAAGTTATCAGGTGCGATCAATAAATCGAAAACCATTGCGATCTTTATCAACCAAATTCGTGAAAAAGTAGGGGTCATGTTTGGTAACCCTGAAACAACACCTGGTGGTCGTGCATTGAAGTTCTACTCGTCTGTTCGTTTAGAAGTGCGCCGTGCAGAACAGTTGAAACAAGGCAATGACATCATGGGGAATAAAACGAGAATCAAAGTCGTGAAAAACAAAGTGGCACCACCATTCCGTGTTGCAGAAGTAGATATCATGTACGGTGAAGGAATCTCGAAAGAGGGAGAAATCATCGACCTTGGTAGTGAACTAGATATCGTACAAAAAAGTGGTGCGTGGTATTCTTACCAAGAGGAACGTCTTGGACAAGGCCGTGAAAATGCGAAGCAGTTCCTAAAAGAAAACAAGGATATTCTTCTGATGATTCAAGAACAAATCAGAGAACACTACGGTTTGGATACAAACGGAGTGAAGACGGCAGAAGAAGAAGGACAAGAAGAATTAGAGTTTACTGACTAAAAGACGCTGAAATGCGTCTTTTTTTATGATGACAGATAGCTAAGCGGGAAAAAGTACTGTCTTCGCTTGAAATAACGACTTCTGCCCCAGTCTGACTAGCTTGACAAGTATTTCCGACACAATTACAATGGAAATGTATCACTTGTTTTTCTTAACATGATTGATAACTAATTTAAACTTGACAAGGGCAGTGAGGATCTCATTCCCTGTGAAGGCCCTGTATGTTGAGACACAAAACAATGTACATGCCGACACTTTATTTGTAAAACCAAGTTCATAGCAAGAGGAGGTGAAACTATGTCGCCTACAACGATGTTTACGATCATCTCCATTTTGCTGAGCCTAATCTGTTTAGTTGTTGGCTACTTTGTTCGTAAAACCATTGCAGAAGCAAAAATATCCGGCGCAAGAAACTTAGCCGAACAAATTGTTGAAGATGCAAAGCGTGATGCGGAAGCATTGAAGAAAGAAGCGCTCTTGGAAGCGAAAGATGAAATTCATTCGTTTCGTGTAGAGGCGGAGCAAGAAGTTCGTGAAAGACGTAATGAGCTTCAAAGACAAGAAAACCGTTTACTTCAAAAAGAGGAAAATCTTGATCGCAAAGACGAAACTTTAGATAAACGGGAGTCCCTGTTGGAGAAGAGAGATCATTCTCTGAATGAACGACAACAACATATTGAAGAGATGGAAAGCAAAGTGGATGATATGATTCGTTTGCAGAAAGACGAGTTGGAGCGTATTTCTAGTCTAACTCGAGATGAAGCGAAACAAATCATTCTGGATCAAGTTGAAAATGAGCTTTCCCACGACATTGCAGTCATGACGAAAGAGTCTGAGAACCGAGCGAAAGAAGAAGCTGATAAAAAGGCGAAAAATATTCTTTCACTTGCGTTACAGCGTTGTGCAGCTGATCATGTAGCTGAAACAACGGTATCTGTAGTCAATCTTCCAAATGATGAGATGAAAGGTCGTATTATCGGACGTGAAGGACGAAATATCCGTACGCTAGAAACGTTAACAGGTATTGATCTGATCATTGATGATACACCTGAAGCTGTGATCTTATCGGGCTTCGATCCGATTAGACGTGAAACAGCAAGGATAGCTCTCGATAAGCTAGTCCAGGATGGCCGCATTCATCCTGCTCGAATTGAAGAAATGGTGGAAAAATCACGCCGTGAAGTCGATGATTATATCCGCGAAATGGGTGAACAAACAACATTTGAAGTTGGTGTTCACGGTTTACATCCGGATCTGATCAAAATTCTCGGTCGCTTAAAATTCCGTACAAGTTATGGACAAAATGTCCTGAAGCATTCCATTGAGGTTGCACATCTTGCAGGTCTCATGGCTTCAGAGCTTGGAGAAGATGCTAAGCTTGCAAAACGAGCCGGTCTTCTACATGACATCGGAAAAGCCATTGATCATGAAGTAGAAGGAAGCCACGTAGAAATAGGCGTTGAGCTTGCGACGAAATATAAAGAACATCCTGTTGTCATCAACAGTATTGCATCTCACCATGGTGACCAAGAACCGACATCTATTATCGCTGTTCTTGTCGCAGCAGCTGATGCTTTATCGGCAGCACGCCCTGGTGCAAGAAGCGAAACACTTGAAAATTACATTCGGAGACTTGAAAAATTAGAAGATATCTCTGAATCTTACGAAGGTGTTGAAAAGTCGTTTGCAATACAAGCTGGACGTGAAGTGCGTATTATGGTGAAGCCAGATTCAATTAATGATCTTGAGGCTCACCGTCTAGCTAGGGATATTCGTAAGCGAATTGAGGACGAGCTCGATTACCCTGGTCACATCAAAGTGACGGTCATTCGAGAAACTCGCGCAGTAGAGTATGCAAAATAGAGCGGTGCGCTTAGCGCCGCTTTATTTTTTTATGTAAATATGCAACACTGATATGAAGATAAAGGTCAATTTAAAAGAGAAAGGGTTCAAAACGCATGAAAATATTATTTGTTGGAGATATTGTCGGTTCACCTGGTAGAGATACATTAAAAGAATACTTGCCAAAGCTAAAGAAAAAGTACCAGCCACACTTTACAATCGTAAACGGAGAGAATGCTGCACACGGCAAAGGGCTCACCGAGAAAATCTATCACGAATTACTACAAGCAGGGGCTGATGTCCTGACGATGGGGAACCATACATGGGATAAAAGGGACATTTTCGATTTTATCGATGATGCAACCTATATTGTACGTCCAGCGAACTTCCCGCAAGGAACACCTGGCAAAGGGCTCACATTTCTAAAGAAACAAGGAAAAGAACTAGCAGTGATCAACTTGCAAGGGCGTACATTTTTACCACCAATTGACTGCCCATTTCAAAAAGTAGATGAGCTGATTGCAGAAGCATCTAAACGCACACCTTTTATCTTTATTGATTTTCATGCTGAAGCCACAAGTGAAAAACAAGCGATGGGCTTTTATACGGATGGCCGTGCATCATGCGTTGTCGGAACACATACACATGTCCAAACAGCAGATAACCGTGTACTCCCTAAAGGAACGGCGTATATTTCAGATGTTGGCATGACAGGCCCTTATGATGGCATTTTAGGTGTGGATCGGGAAACCATCATTAAACGTTTCAAAACAAGCCTGCCTGTACGTTTTGAAATTGCGGAAGGACGTACAACTTTAAGTGCAGTCATAGTAGAAATTGACGAACAGTCGAAAAAAGCTGTCAAAATTGATCGAATTTTGATAAATGATGACCATATTTTCTTTGAATAAATGTTCACAAATTTATTTCAGAAAAATATTAAACAGAAAGAAGGAATATGCACCCTCTATAGTGAATATAGTAAAAATGGTAGGTAGCCTGCTATTTTTGAAAAACATTTGGGGATGGAATTTCAACAAATAGCATCATCTAACAAAGATTGTTCTAATGAACACTCACTTATCCATTGTAAATTTAAGGGGGAGCAGAAATGGAAATTTTAAAAGTTTCAGCAAAGTCAAATCCGAATTCAGTAGCAGGAGCATTAGCAGGCGTTCTTCGTGAACGCGGTGCAGCAGAAATACAAGCGATAGGCGCTGGAGCATTGAATCAGGCAGTCAAGGCTGTTGCGATTGCGAGAGGATTTGTTGCGCCAAGTGGAGTGGATTTAATATGCATTCCAGCCTTTACAGACATTCTTATCGATGGAGAAGAAAGAACAGCGATCAAACTGATTGTAGAGCCACGATAATTCTAATTTTATTATTTTCAACCTGCTTACATCATGTAAGCAGGTTGTTTTTGTTTACCGAGATACATTTTTTATATAACAAATTCACTTCGTAAAATAAATAAAAACGGTACATATTAGAACTTGCATTTTCTCACCATAATGATAAATTTAGAATGAGTTGAAAACACTTCATCAAAAATAAATATTTAAGTAGGTGAAATAATGGTTGAAGGTTTTTTGAAAAGAGGAAAGCTTGTTTTTGTTTTATTTTTTATCATTCTCATTGTGGGTGGCTATTTATTTACACAGCTTCCTAAACGAGAACTGCCTGAATTCCAGCCAAATATCGTCACGGTTTCTACTGTTTTTCCTGGGGCGGATGCCAAACAGGTGGAAAGTGATGTCACCAATAAGCTCGAATCAGCCATTTCGGATATTAGTGGTGTAGAGGAAACGAGCTCAGTATCAGCGATTGGTTTTTCTAATATTGTCCTCGAAATTGATGACAAAGCAGATTTTCAAAAGGTTGCAAGTCAAATAAAAAATGAGACAGCCAATGCGGCAACCTCGTTTCCAGATGGCGTGATGGAACCAGATGTAAAAGATGAGTTCGGCAACGTGCCGGTTGGTTCTTACATGATCGTTTCTGATCAACAGTCTGACTTAGCAAAAAGTCAAGAAGCGCTACGAACGTTAAAAGAGAAAGTAGAGGAAATCAAAGGAGTTGACAGCGTTGTTATTAAAGGCTTCAATGACAAACAAGCTGTTCTGAACCTTGATTCAAACAAATTAACTGATGAAGGTTTAAATGTGACTGATGTCACAAATGCCATTCAGCAAGAATTTGAAACATCGCCATTGGGCGAGCTTCGTCAATCAGGAGAAAAAGTCAAACTGTCCATCAATACGTATGATCAATTAGATCAAGTAGAAAAGATTGAACTGTTCTCAAAAGTGAATCGAGAGCCTGTGGCCATTAGTCAGCTTGGCAGTTTAAAAGAAGTCGAAAAAGAGAAAAGCGATATCATTTCATATAATGGAAAGCCGGCTTATTCATTTACTGTCAATATTCAACCAGGGCTAGATATTCCTAAAATGTATGACAAAGTAAGTGATGTCATTGAAAAAGAAAAGCAGCTACCAAACGGTGTGGAATGGGTCGACTATTATTCACAAAAAAGCGAAGTAGATGCGATCTTTAACGATTTAATTAAAGAAGCGATTGTCGCAATCATTGCTGTCATTGTTGTCACCACGCTTGGTCTGACAATTGGCGGTGCTTTTATTGTGTCATTAGCCATCCCATTATCCATTACGATTGGGACGATTCCGCTGCCATTTTTACAAGTTGATTTGAATCAGATTTCCATCATTGGATTTATCATTGCACTAGGGATACTCGTGGATGATGCCATTGTGGTCAACGATAATATCTTAAGACAGATGAAAAAATACGAAAGTCCACTGAAAGGTACCATCGCAGGAGTCAAAGAGGTCGCGGGATCCATCTTGACATCAACACTTGCGGTTGTATTTGCCTTCTTGCCACTAGTTTTCTTATCTGGAGCGAATGGATCATTTATTCGTGCATTGCCGTCAGTTCTTGTGACGACTGTGCTTGCGTCTATGGTGATTTCTTTAACGCTTGTTCCGGTATATCAATATCATGCTAACCGGAAAATAAAAAACAAGAAGGTTCAAAAGGAGCCAGGATTCTTAGGTAAACCACTGAAAAGACTTGCAGATTTTTATGCAGACCGCGTCCTGACAAAAATCGTCAAGCGTCCGCTTCTCATTGGATTATCAGGGATGCTCATTGCAACACTTGCCTTTTTACTCATATTCGTCACGCCTTTTGAATTTTTCCCAGCAGCGAATAAGAAGGAAGTCGTTGTGACAGTTACCCTTCCAAGTGAAACAACGCTAGATAAGACAAATGAAACATTAGAGGAAATCGAACAAGAAATTAAACGAGAAAAAGGAATAGAAGAGACGGCCATTTTTGCAGGTGGCGGTGTGCCAAACTTATTTAATGAGAGCATCTCGAATGCTAGTGATCATACCGGACAAGTGGTCGTGAGAGTCGACAATGATCAAATGACAGCTCAAGCGCTAATTGACAAGATGACAGAACCATTAAGAGACAAGTTTCAAGACGCTGACATCTTTATGAAGACAATAGTGCAAGGTCCACCAACAGGAGCACCTGTGACTGTTACCCTTGCAAATGACGAATTTACAAAGCTGCTTGATGCCAAAGAAGCATTGACGAAAGAAATGAAAGAAAATGGCGCAAGTCTGATTACTGATAACGTAAATCAGCCAGTGAAAACCATCTCCTACGAATTAAATCGTGACAGAATGGCAGAGGATGGGCTCAGTGCACAGTTTGTCAGCAGACAACTTGGACTTGTGACAGAAGGAATTCCATTAGGTACATTTAAAAATGGAACAGATGAAATGGATCTCGTGGTCAAGCAAGATGTCACGACACACCAAAACGGTTTAAAGTTAGAGGAAATGAAGGTCCCGGTGACTACTAATCAGGGCGGGATGCCATCTCTAGAACCACTTAGCCGATATGTGAAAGAAAAAGAAACAGATCAGTATGAAAGCATTCCACATGAGAACGGTACGCCAACGATTACGCTAAAGGCATACCCAGGTACTTCGGATACGTTCAAGGAAGATATGAAAGAGGCTGTTAGTGAAGTGGAAAAAAGTGAAGTCGCAAAGGACATCGCGATTTCCCAAGGGGGAGAAAATGAAGATCAAGCACAGTTCTTCATTGAAATCAGTCTCTTATTTGGGGTTGTGTTGCTTCTTATTTATGTGACCATTGCTTTCCAATTCAATTCATTGATGCTACCGCTTTTAGTGCTTGGAACCGTATATTTGGCCATTTCAGGAGCGATTATTGGCCTATTTGTCACACAAACTCCGTTCAGCTTTATGGCGACAATGGGAATTGTCTCATTAGCTGGTATCGTAGTCCGAAATGCTGTGGTGCTGTTTGAGTTTATCGAACAAAGACGCAAACTTGGTTTCGACAAACTTCAAGCAGTGATTGAGGCAGGTAGAGCAAGGATTAGACCGATATTGTTAACGGCATTTACGGCACTTGTTGCCCTCATGCCTGTCGCTTTAAGCAATGATCCACTCTTTAAACCGCTCGCGATCTGTATTGTCTCAGGTGTCTTTTTCTCAACAGTCCTGACCTTATTGATTGTGCCAGCGCTTTATGTTGCCGTTTCAAAAAGAAGATAACGAAAAGAGCAAATCTCTGTATCATAAGAGATTTGCTCTTTTTTTAGAAAAATTTCGCAAAAAATATCTGGAGTGATCATTTGTATTTATCCAGTAGACAGTGGTATTTACGAATAAAAAATACCGTGATAAGATCTTGTTGGGAGAAGTTTTTCACAAAGGGGTTGTACGTCATGTGTGGAACGATGAAAGCGATTGTTAAAAAAGAAAGCGCTTACGGTGCGGTGTTGACTGAAATGCCTATTCCGGAAATCAATGATCACGAAGTATTGATTCAAGTGAAAGCTACATCGATTTGTGGAACAGATGTACACATTTATAATTGGGACGACTGGGCAATGGGGAGAGTCAAAGCGCCCTACATTTTCGGACATGAGTTTACAGGGGAAGTTGTGAAAGTGGGCAAGCAAGTCAGACGTGCAAAAATAGGGGATTTTGTATCGGCTGAGACTCATATTGTGTGTAATCAGTGTTCAATGTGTTTAACAGGGCAACAGCATTTGTGCTGTGGAACGAAAATTTTAGGTGTAGACATTGATGGTTGCTTTGCTGAATATGTCAAAGTCCCAGAACAAAATGTGTGGCATAATCCGGATGGCATGTCCATCGAGCTTGCTTCCATTCAAGAGCCACTTGGTAATGCTGTTCATACAGTGCTGCACACGCCTGTTTCTGGCAAGTCTGTCGCTATCTTTGGCTGTGGACCGATTGGCTTAATGGCGATCGCAGTGGCAAAAGCTTCAGGGGCTGTCCAAGTGTTTGCGGTTGATAAAAATGAGTACAGACTTGAATTGGCTCAGAAAATGGGAGCAGACCATATTGTGGATATCGAACAAGAGGATCCAGTCAAAATGATCAAGCAACTCACACGTAATGAAGGGGCAGATGTGATTTGTGAGATGTCAGGGCATCCTGTAGCGATCAATCAAGCACTGGAATCTTGTTCAAATGGTGGGAAAGTCAATATCTTAAGTTTACCGGAACGGCCAGTCAGCATTGACATCACCAATCAAATTGTATTTAGGGGATTAACCGTTCAAGGGATAACGGGGAGAAAGATGTTTGAAACGTGGCGACAAGTCTCTGAGCTTTTAAGAACGAAGACCATTGATGTTCAGCCGGTTGTCACACATATGTTGCCGTTTGGGGATTTTGAAAAGGGATTTGAATTGATGAGAAACGGGACATGTGGAAAGGTCGTACTGATGATGCCATCATATCAAAGGGGGAAGAAATGATGAAAGAATTCACTTATTTACAACATGAATTAGCATCAATGAAGCAGGAAGGCACCCACCAAACGTTAAAAGAAATCGCATCAAAACAATCATCTACCGTCACATTAAATGAACAATCCGTCATACAACTCTCTTCAAATAATTATTTAGGACTCACCTCACATCCTAGGCTAATGAAAGCGGCGAAAGAGGCAATTGATGAATTCGGTGCGGGAACAGGGTCCGTGCGAACAATTGCTGGAACCATGACCATGCACGAGCGCCTCGAAAAAAAGCTCGCTGCATTCAAAAAAACAGAGGCAGCTCTTGTGTTTCAATCAGGATTTACGACGAACCAAGGGGTATTATCAAGTATTTTAACAAAAGATGATATTGTCATTTCCGATGAGCTCAATCATGCTTCTATCATTGATGGGATCCGTCTAACGAAAGCAGATAAAAAAGTATACGCGCATTCAAATATGGAAGAGCTTGAGAAAATATTAAAGAAATCGATGAATTATCGCGTTCGACTGATCGTAACAGATGGCGTGTTTTCAATGGATGGGGATATTGCACCGCTTCCAGACATCGTGGATCTGGCGGAAGCCTATGATGCATTTGTAATGGTCGATGATGCACATGCTTCTGGCGTGCTTGGTGAAAATGGACGCGGGACTGTCAATCATTTTCAGCTTGATGGTAGAGTTCATATTCAAGTAGGGACATTGAGTAAGGCGGTTGGGGTACTGGGCGGTTATGTAGCTGGTTCTGCGGTGTTAATTGATTATTTAAAACACAAAGCAAGACCGTTCCTGTTTAGCACCTCACATCCGCCTGCTGTGACAAGAGCATGTGAAGAGGCCATTGAAGTGCTATTAGATGAACCGGAGCGAATGAAAACACTTTGGGAAAACGCCGCATATTTTAAAGAGAAAGTAATGGCTCTAGGGTTTCATATTGCACCAACAGAGACCCCTATCATTCCGATCATGGTCGGAGATGAGGCACTGACTTACCGATTTTCAAACGCCTTAATGGAGCGAGGTGTCTTCGCCCAAGGAATCGCCTTTCCAACAGTAGCCAAAGGAAAAGCGAGAATCAGAGCCATGATCACAGCAGAGCACACAAAAGAAGAACTAGACCGTGCTCTGACAATCATAGAAGAAGAAGCGAAAAAATTGAAAATACTTGATTAAGAGAGCGAGGGCTCTCTTTTTTTATGATTTCTTCTCTAGAATCATCCAGTTTGTGACGTATGATTTTAAACAGAACATCATATGAATTTATTTTCAATTCCTAACAAAATAGTCTATACTGTAGGGTGGAGCTTGGTTTGAAAGGAGTACACATATATGAATGAAGAACAGAGAAAAGCGAGCGGACAAGTAAGTTCATCGGACAAAAAATCCGAGAAGGACTACAGCAAATATTTTGAAGCTGTTTACATTCCGCCATCTTTAAAAGATGCAAAAAAACGGGGTAAAGAAGAAGTCGAATATAATCAATTTCAAATTGACGAGCGGTTTAAAGGGTTAGGGAACGGCCGTAAGTTTTATATCCGCACATATGGTTGCCAAATGAACGAGCACGACACAGAAGTCATGGCTGGTATTTTTATGGCACTTGGCTATGAGCCGACAAACTCCACAGAAGATGCGAATGTCATCTTATTGAACACTTGTGCAATTCGTGAAAATGCAGAAAACAAAGTGTTCGGGGAACTTGGTCATTTAAAAGCATTAAAACGTGAAAAACCAGATTTGATTTTAGGTGTTTGTGGCTGTATGTCACAAGAAGAATCAGTTGTCAACCGAATTTTAAAAAAACACCCATTCGTTGACTTGATCTTCGGAACGCATAACATCCATCGTCTACCAGAGCTTTTATCTGAGTGTTATCTATCGAAAGAAATGGTCATCGAGGTTTGGTCAAAAGAAGGGGATGTCATTGAAAACCTTCCGAGAGCACGCCAAGGTAAAATTAAAGGCTGGGTAAACATTATGTACGGCTGTGACAAGTTTTGTACGTATTGTATCGTTCCTTACACCCGCGGGAAGGAAAGAAGTCGTCGACCAGATGAAATTATCCAAGAAGTTAGACGACTAGCTGCGGAAGGGTATAAAGAAATTACGCTTCTAGGGCAAAACGTCAATGCGTACGGAAAAGATTTCGAAGACATGGAATATGGTCTTGGTCATCTCATGGATGAGCTGCGTAAAATTGATATCCCGCGTATCCGCTTTACAACAAGTCACCCGCGTGATTTTGATGATCATTTGATTGAGGTGCTTGCAAAAGGTGGCAACTTGCTTGACCATATTCATTTGCCAGTTCAATCAGGAAGTTCTTCAGTACTGAAACTAATGGCGAGAAAATATGACCGCGAGCGTTATCTTGATCTTGTCGGCAAAATTAAAAAAGCGATGCCTAACGCATCCCTTACAACAGATATTATTGTTGGATTCCCGAACGAGACAGATGAGCAGTTTGAAGAAACACTGTCCCTATATAGAGAAGTTGAATTTGATGCGGCGTATACATTCATTTATTCTCCAAGAGAAGGAACACCAGCAGCGAAAATGAAGGATAATGTCCCAATGCATGTCAAGAAAGAACGTCTACAACGCTTGAATGCACTTGTGAATGAAATTTCTGCGAAGAAAATGAAGGAATATGAAGGGCAGACTGTCGAAGTATTAGTAGAGGGTGAAAGTAAAAACAATCCTGAGATCCTAGCCGGATATACAAGTAAAAGCAAGCTTGTGAATTTTAAAGCACCAAAAGAAGCGATTGGCAACATCGTCAAAGTGAAAATCACACAAGCGAAAACTTGGTCTCTTGACGGAGAGATGGTTGGAGAAGTTATCGAGGTGAATTAAAATGACGCTTTATTCAAAGAAAGACATTGTGGAGCGTGCAAGAGAGCTCGCAAAAATGATTTCTGAAACAGAAGAAGTTGACTTTTTCAAAAAAGCGGAAGCGCAAATCAATGAAAATACCAAAATTTCAGCGATTATTAACCAAATTAAGGCGCTTCAAAAACAAGCTGTGAACTTAAAGCATTACGGCAAGCATGAAGCATTAAAGCAAGTCGAAGAAAAAATCGATGCTTTGCAAGAAGAACTGGATGACATTCCAATCATTCAAGAATTCAAAGAATCGCAAGTGGAAGTGAATTCTTTGCTTCAACTAGTCGCACATACGATTTCTAATCAAGTCACGGATGAAATTATTCTTTCAACTGGCGGTGACCTATTATTAGGTGAGACCGGTTCAAAGGTGAAAAATACATCCCCAAGTTGCTCTATTAAATGAAGAAACCCCGCAAATGCGGGGTTTTTTTGTTGTTCCATCTTTAAAAACAGATGACTAATTTCCCAACATCCAGAGCCTCCTCATGCGCTTGCGATCGAACTTTTCCAATTTTCAAGGCAAGTTTATGGGCGACCACGCATACACTGAAACAGAAATGAATTTGAACATGAAGCTCAACATCATGACACACTAGACGAATGCCCAGCATAAGATAAAACGATCAAGAACAAGGAGGCATGCCGGAATGTCTGAATACAGAGAAATTATTACAAAAGCGGTGGTTGCAAAAGGGAGGAAATTCACTCAGAGCACACACAACATCACGCCATCGCAAAAACCAACGAGCATCCTAGGTGGTTGGATCATTAATCATCAGTATGATGCTGAAAAGGTCGGTAAAACAGTTGAAATTGAAGGAACGTTTGATATTAATGTATGGTATTCCTATGCGGACAATACCAAAACAGAAGTAGTGACCGAACGTGTCAAATATCTAGATATCATCAAATTGAGATATAAAGACAAAAATTTCCTTGATGATGAGCATGAGGTCATTGCAAAGGTGTTGCAACAACCCAATTGCTTAGAAGTAACGATTTCTCCAAATGGCAATAAAATTGTCGTTCAGGCTGAGCGTGAATTTATAGCTGAAGTGGTGGGCGAAACGAAAATTGTCGTAGAGGTTGATTCTAGCTGGAAAGAAAAAGATGACCAAGAATGGGAAGAGGAAGTTGATGAGGAGCTAGAAGATATCAACCCCGATTTCATAGCGGAAGATGCAAAAGAATAATGGATGACTAGGGCGCATGTAACCCTAGTTTTTTTCTATTTCCAACTAGGGAAAGAAGGGGTTTGTTTATGATATAATATGATGGTATGAATTTGAAAGTAATATAGTGAGGGATTAGATATATGGCAAGTTATACGCCCATGATACAGCAATACTTAAAGATTAAGGCAGATTATCAAGATGCCTTTTTATTTTTTCGCTTAGGCGATTTTTATGAAATGTTTTTTGATGATGCAAAAGAAGCAGCGCAAGAATTGGAAATTACATTAACGAGCAGAGATGGCGGGACGATTCCGATGTGCGGTGTACCCTATCATTCTGCTTCCGCATACATAGAGCAGCTCATTTCCAAAGGCTACAAAGTGGCCATTTGTGAACAAGTGGAAGACCCTAAAACGGCTAAAGGGGTAGTGAAAAGAGAAGTTGTTCAACTCATTACACCTGGTACGGTGATGGATGGGAAAGGTCTTAGTGAAACGGAGAACAATTTCATTGCATCTGTTTCCGCTTTCCAAGATGGATATGGTCTATCGCTTTCCGATTTATCAACAGGGGAGAACATGGCAGCACTGATTGAACGATTAGATGAAGTCGTGTCTGAAATTTATTCTGTTGGAGCAAAAGAAATTGTGGTATCAAAAGATTTGGATGAAGGCATTGTGAAAACCCTTAAAGATCGGTGTCATGCGACCATTTCCTATCAAGATGGAGAAGAACTATTAGATGAAGCAAAACCACTCATTCACCATTTAAATCAACACTTGCAGTCTTCATTTTTAAAACTATATGCCTATTTAAGAAGAACACAAAAAAGAAGTCTTGATCATCTCCAGCAAGTAGAAGTATTCGAGCTCGCACAAACAATGAAAATTGATCTTTACTCGAAGCGTAACCTAGAATTAACAGAAACCATCCGTTCTAAAAGCAAAAAAGGCTCTTTATTATGGCTACTAGATGAAACGAAAACCGCAATGGGCGGAAGGCTACTGAAGCAATGGATTGATCGTCCATTGATTCGAAAAGGCCAAATTAATGAGCGTCAAGAAATGGTGCAAATTCTCATGGACCATTTCTTTGAAAGAGAGGATTTACGTGAACGATTAAAACAAGTATATGACCTTGAGCGTCTAGCAGGTCGTGTGGCGTTTGGGAATGTAAATGCTCGTGATTTGATTCAACTAAAAGAGTCTTTAAAACAAGTCCCAGCGATTAAAGAACTTGTTCTGAACCTGCCAGAAGAAATGGCAAAAGCGAGAGGGAATGAGATTGACCTTTGTGATGACCTGCTTCTTTTACTAGAAGAAGCCCTTTATGAGAATCCACCGATGACCTTAAAGGAAGGCAATTTGATCAAAGATGGCTACAATTCAAAATTAGATGAATATCGCGATGCTAGCCGGAACGGGAAAGATTGGATTGCAAGGCTTGAACAACAAGAAAGAGAATATACAGGCATTCGTTCATTAAAAGTCGGGTTTAATAAAGTATTTGGTTATTATATCGAAGTGACCCGGGCGAATACGCATTTGTTGGAAGAAGGCCGTTATGAACGAAAACAAACCCTTGCCAACGCTGAGCGGTATATTACACCTGAATTGAAAGAAAAAGAAGCCCTTATTCTTGAAGCAGAATCGAATATTAGCGAGTTAGAATATGAATTATTTTCAGCCCTAAGAGAAGAAGTGAAAGCATATATTCCTAGATTACAATTACTTGCTAAACAAATGAGCGAGCTAGATGCACTGCAATGTTTTGCCACAGTAAGTGAAAAGCGCCGCTATGTTCGCCCTGAATTTTCAGAAGATGACGTGCAAGTGATTGACGGGCGTCATCCAGTCGTTGAAAAGGTGATGGATCATCAGGAGTATGTGCCGAATGATTGTCACATGGGAAAAGGCAGACAAACCTTGCTCATTACTGGACCTAACATGTCAGGGAAAAGTACGTATATGAGACAAGTGGCATTGATTTCGATTCTTGCCCAAATTGGTTGTTTTGTCCCTGCATCGAAGGCGACACTTCCGATCTTTGATCAAATCTTTACACGAATTGGTGCGGCAGATGATTTGATTTCTGGCCAAAGTACTTTTATGGTAGAGATGCTTGAAGCGAAAAATGCCATGGTCCATGCAACGAAAAACAGTTTGATTTTATTTGATGAGATTGGACGCGGGACAAGCACCTATGATGGGATGGCACTTGCTCAGGCCATCATTGAATTTGTACATGATCATATTGGCGCCAAAACGCTATTCTCTACACACTACCATGAACTCACTGTGCTTGAATCTCAATTAAGTGAGCTGAAAAATGTGCACGTACGAGCAGAAGAGCATGAAGGCACAGTCGTATTCTTACATCAAATTAAAGAAGGCGCAGCTGATAAAAGCTATGGAATTCATGTAGCGCAACTTGCAGAGCTGCCTAACGAAATCATCGATCGAGCCCAGACGATTTTAACGGAGCTTGAGAGCGGATCACGTGACGTGTCACCAATCATTTCTCCATCACCAATAACAGAGCCAGAACGTACCGAAGAGAAAAAACAGCTTTCCTTCTTTGAAGTAGAAGAAAGACCGAAAACCACTTCTGTACGGAATAAGGATCAAGCAGTAATAGAGGAATTAAAATCGTTTAACTTAATGGATATGACCCCATTAGAAGCAATGACAAAGCTCTTTGAGTTACAAAAGAAACTATAAAGTAAGGTGAGGTGAGCAAATGTGTCAAAGATTATACAGTTATCTGATGACCTATCAAACAAAATTGCGGCTGGTGAAGTGGTCGAGCGTCCAGCTTCTGTTGTAAAGGAGCTTGTTGAAAATGCGATCGATGCAAACAGTACAGTCATTGAGATCGATGTAGAGGAAGCGGGCCTTTCTTCTATTAAAATCATTGATAATGGTGTAGGAATCGATGCTGACGACTGTAAGCTCGCCTTTCAAAGACATGCTACAAGTAAAATCAAAGATGAAAATGATCTGTTTCGCGTCAGAACGCTCGGGTTTAGGGGAGAGGCGCTACCAAGTATCGCTTCTGTTTCTCACCTAGAAATGAAAACAAGTACTGGCGACGGAGCTGGTACACATTTAGCCCTGCAAGGCGGAAAGCTCATTTCTGAGAAAAAAACCTCTGGTCGCCGCGGCACAGAAATCGTGGTCACGAATTTATTTTATAATACGCCAGCTCGTTTAAAGTACATGAAAACAGTTCATACAGAGCTTGGTAACATATCAGATGTGGTCAACCGAATCGCACTTGCCCATCCAGAAGTGTCGATTCGGTTGCGCCATCAAGGAAAAGTACTTCTTCAGACAAATGGAAATGGAGACGTTCGGCATGTACTGGCTGCTATCTATGGAACGGCTGTCGCAAAAAAGATGCTGCCTCTCCATGTGCAATCGCTAGATTTTGAAGTGAAAGGCTATATTTCTTTACCAGAGGTGACAAGAGCATCGAGGAATTATATGTCCTCTGTTGTGAACGGAAGATATGTGAAACATTTTCCACTCGTGAAGGCGATTCATGAAGGGTATCATACCCTGCTTCCGATCGGGCGCCATCCGATCACCTTTATTGAAATGAACATGGACCCCATTCTAGTAGATGTGAACGTACACCCATCCAAACTTGAAGTGAGACTAAGTAAAGAAAAAGAACTTCATGAGCTCATTAAACAGGGCATCAAGGAAGTATTTCAGAAACAACAACTCATTCCAAGTGCTTCGCTTCCGAAAAAAGCACCCATGCCAGCTGCGAAAAATGTGCAGCAGTCTTTAACCTTTGACTCGAAACAAACCCATACTCAACCACCTGTTTCGTACCAAGCAAGCCCGCTCGATTCGACTGTTTATGAGCCTAGCCTAAAAGAAACAGACGAGATGTCGATGCCGGAAAAAATTCAAACGACGCAGCACGAACCGGTTGAAGACAAACCATCTGATCATATACACGACGTTCACTTAGAAGAATCAGCTGCTTCTTATGAAGAACCTCTCCTAGAAGAGAGTCATGATCTAACTGATGAGACCGAACGAGTGCCTGTTATGTACCCGATTGGTCAAATGCATGGAACGTATATTTTGGCCCAAAATGAACGCGGGTTATATATCGTTGACCAGCATGCGGCGCAAGAACGAATCAAATATGAATATTATCGGGAAAAGGTTGGAGACATCGAACAAGAAGTGCAAGAAATGCTCGTCCCGTTAACATTTCACTATTCAAAGAACGAGATGCTAATTATTGAAGAGCATCAAGAAATTTTAGCAAAAGTGGGCGTATTTTTAGAACCATTCGGATCAGGAAGCTATATCGTTCGCTCCCATCCACAATGGTTTCCAAAAGGAGAAGAAGCTGAACTCATTGAAGAAATCATTCAGCAAGTACTTGATGAAAAACGAGTGGACATCAAAAAATTAAGAGAAGACGCTGCCATTATGATGAGTTGTAAAGGCTCAATCAAAGCAAATCGTCATTTGCGTCATGATGAAATCAAAGCGTTATTAGATGAACTGCGACAAACAAAAGATCCATTTACATGTCCTCACGGTCGCCCAATTATCATTCATCACTCAACATATGAGATGGAGAAAATGTTTAAACGGGTGATGTAGCAAAGTTTTAGATGGTGGGTGAATAGGTTTGCCCACCAATTAATTTTCAAGGTGTTTTTCAAAACGCTTTCTGTTTCGTGTTTTTTTGTAACGTGAAGATAAACATGTACTGTCATGTTGATGGTAGCAAGCCCGAGTCGGTCATTACCCACAATTGAGGGACGGTGTATTTGTGTATGTTAGCTGTTTTTTACATGGTTTTCATAATATTTTTGATCTTCTATCTACTGAATTATTTAGGTCAGAAACTAATTGCTAAAGGTGGCCTTATTAATCATTCGATCATCATAGTGATCTCACTTATTGAAGCTATTATTGCTATTGTTTTAGCTTACTATAACCACCGTTTTTATAGAATTGTTCCTGTAACTTATTCAATCAAAAACTAGATCAACTGACTGAGCAGACTTTATGCCTGCTTGTTTTTTAAATCATTTTCAAGAAATTCTAAATGAAAAAGCCCTTCCATTTGGAGGGGCTTCTTTTTTATTCGAACCGTTTTGAAAAGAAATACCTTAATGTTTTGGATTTGTAAACAGCAGTTTTACACCAAAACCTACTAATACTAGACCTGTAATTCTGTCAATGACCATTTGAACTTTAGCTGATAATAGAAATTTTCGGATGTAACCAAGCAAAAATACAATTGTTGTAAACCACAATATAGATAACAGAGCATAAATACAACCCATTACAAACTGAAGACTTGTATTAAATTGTGGTGTGACGAATTGAGGTAAGAACGTTAAAAAGAATATTGCAACCTTTGGATTTAATGTGTTTGAAATTAATCCTTGTTTAAAAGCAGATAGCTGCTTGTGTGTTTCTAATTCTTCAGATGTATCATCTTTCTTTTTCTTATTGAAGAAAGATGATACGCCTAGATAAATAAGATAAATTGCACCCAAATACTTTATGATTTCAAATGCTAAAGCAGACTTCATTAAAATTAGAGAAAGCCCAAATGCTGCAGCAAGTGTGTGGATAAGAACGCCAGACGTAATACCTAACGCCATCTTCACTCCATCCACTTTTCCTGCATCTATGGTTCTTTTCGTAATTAAGGCAAAGTCGACTCCGGGAGAAGCAACGACGAAAAATGTGAGAAGAAAGAATGTTAGTAGATCATTCATGTCTTCACGTCCTTTCAAAGTGATAATATATATTATATCTCGGAGCTTGTACAATGGGTACAGCTTGTGCGCCTTAATTTTATGTGAAGTAAATATTAGTTAGGTGGTATATAAATGAATCTAGTTCGTGTATTGTGTATGTTGATTTTTATAGTATCGATAACGGGCTTTATACAAATCATTATAAATAAACAATTTATTTATAATGGGATTATATATATATATTAATATTCCTATTATCCTTAGCTCTTTCAATCACTATTCCTATACAAAATAAGAAAAATAGTTCCTTTGCACAAAAGTAAACACAATGTGAAACTACATCCCTGTTTAAGAGTATCATATCGCAAGGTTTTAGATGTGGATGAATAGGTTTAGCCACCATTTGATAAGTTGTAAATGATGAAACATCTTCTTACCTCAGCTGAATTCTTCTAACATATATTGCGGTTTCTTTTCGGTGTGGAACATTTCGGAAAATGATAATATATGTCATTATAAGGGGAATTAAGGAAGGGGTAAGGTCATATGGAGAAAGTGCTTTCTTCACATGTCGGGATAAAAATCAATGAATGGTATTATCACATTCAAAGATTCAATGTGCCGGACGCTGAGGTATATAAAGAAGAGATAAAATCTATGCTAGAACATATGGAAGAAAATCAGGATTTATTATTATATTTCTCACTCATGGAGTTTAGACATAAAGTAATGTTGGATTATTTGAATCCTTTGGAAAAAGGGAAAGGACGGGCCAATTTCCGAGTATTAGCCGCTAAGATAAAGAAGGATCAAGAGAAGCTAACAGGATTACTTGAATATTATTTTAACTTCTTTTATGGCATGTACGAATTTGAAAACTATGAATATCTCAACGCCATTACCTTCTACAAACGAGCCGAGAAAAAATTGTCTCTCGTAAGTGACGATATTGAACGTGCGGAATTCAATTATAAAATGGCAGAAATCTATTACCACATGAAACAAAACCACATGTCCATGCACCACATTGCCCAAGCAATAGACTGTTACAGAGAAAAAGATACATATGCTGTAAGAGAAATACAATGTTCTTTTGTGATTGGGTTAAATTATATTGATATGGGGTGCCCTGAAAAAGCAATACCCCATTTTGAACACGCGCTAGAAAAAGCCATCCACAACTCAACAAAAAGATTGAAAGGATCGGCACTATATAATCTAGGATTGAGTTATTTTCACAACAATGAATTGTCAAAGGCAATTCAATATTTTAATGACTCAACTCAAGAATTTAAAAAACAAGGATATGAACACTTAAACAGAATTTTAGATCCACTCATTATGTTGTCAAAAGGATATTTCAAAAACGGTGAAAAAGATTTAGGGATTTATGCATTAAGTAAGGGTATTGAACTATCTGAAAAGTTGAAAGATCATATTTTACTGACAATGTTCAAATTTTTAAAATCATTATATGTAGAAAATGATTTTGAACAATTGAAAAAAATATTAGACTTAATAGAAACAAAATCATTGTATGCCGACCTTGAGGATTTAGCAAAAGATGGTGCAAAATATTATAATGAAGTAGGAGATAAAGACAAAGCTATGTTCTTTTACGAGAAGATTCTTTATTTCCAACTTCAAATCAAAAGGGGTGACTGTCTTTATGAAATGTAAAACTTTATCAGCAGCGTTAATTGTGATTAGTTTAATAGGGGTTTTAAGTTATTTTACGTCTGAAGTTACAGAAAGTCATGACGAAGCTAGAAGAGGACATACAGCAAGTATCGGTTATTCTGCTTAATAAAAAGCCCTTTTGAGGGCTTTTTATTTGATATAACATGATCTTCTAACAGTTTGTATAATAGTCACCTATCCCTTTTTAAACCTGATGAATCGTAAAAAAAATACCATGATAAAAATCACCAAACAAAAAAAGCGCTCAAAAAGCGCTTTTTTTATTTAGCATCCACATGGGTTAGTTGGTGGTGTCACAACAACAGGTCGTTTATTGATATCAATTGTATCTTCTGCATAAAATCTAGAACCAATGCTGATCGCACGATTTTCTGCGCGGAACGTATATGTACCAGCGGCAGGGAGTACTTTATGTGAAAGTTGTAATTTATATTCAGAAGTTCCGAATAAATCAATTCTGGCTGGGATACGAACTGTTTTTCCGCTGTTTAAAATGTAACTGTCTTTTAATGCTTTGCCATTAATCAGATCTTTTGTTGTCGCTTGAAAGCCTGTTGGTAAAGTGAATTCTACTGCTCCGATACTGAGCACAGAGTTTGGTCGATATGTTAGTTCTAGATCAGAGAAAGACCATTCTTGTTTACTTGCTCCGGTGATTTTTGCATAGAGTGCAGCTGATTTTGCATTTGTAGTCGCTAATGCCTCTTGTGTTTTGGTTCCTTCAGCAGATGCTGCGAGTGGTGCAGAAAGTGCCATGACGACTGTTAACATTCCTAACATGACGATTGTCCACATTTTTTTCATTTTTTCTTTCCCCCTAGGTTGTTTATAGGTAAATAATAGATGAATTCATCCATTATTTACCTATGATGATACCATACTCCTATATGGGGTTAAATGGTATTTTGTACCCTTATTTTACTATTCTTTAAAAATATCTATGGGAAAAAGCATTTGGTTGATTCATTCCATAAGCATGACCAGTCATTTGTTGTGGCATCATCATTTGCCCATCACCATAATGCCCATATGGCTGATGGGTAGGCATCTCATATCCACCGTACATACCATGAGGGTGATGGTGTTTCATTGGAGAATATGTTGCATGGTGATGGTGATGTGGCTGATATCCGGTATAGGCGTTTTGTTTATCAGTATGATAATGGTTTGGCATATTCATAGAACCAAACACGTTTGAATCATACATGTTTGGCGCGATCATATGTTCATGATTGGCTGTATAAACATGTTCAATTGTGTGATAAGGGTTTCCGTGGTAATCGTAATTGGCCTGCCCATTCATATTGTTCATGCTGTATCTCATCCTTTTTATTAGGTTGCCATATCCTATGTACGACATGCAGATCGTGAGCCTATCCCAATCAAAAAAACCGGCTTTTCAGCCGGGGAAAACAAAAGCAGTGCATGCGTCACACTACAACGAGAATCTATGTCTTCTTCTGTGACGCTTTTTACATTTTCTACAGACACTTTTAGGTTTATAAAAGGGATCGTAGCTTCTAGAAGTATCCCAAAAATCATGTTCAAACCAATGATCTTCATGATGATATGACGCGGTTTCATAGTCGATATCATCGTGATGTTGATAACGACTGTTTGAGTGGGATTTTTTGCACTTATGCTTGCAGTTGCACATGATCATCCCTCCTAAATGTGACTCAATTTTATTATATGCACAGTGGTCACTTCGGACTGGATGTTTGCGCTACACTTAAAAAAAAGGCTTTTTTTAAAAATATACATAAAAATAATTGACTCTTGATAAAACAACGTGATAAAATATAAATTTTTATCATTCGCTGAAATGTGTTATAATCATAATGTGAATACTTTCGGAGGTGGCGGATTTGTTTCAAATAGGTGATAAAATTGTTTATCCTATGCATGGAGCCGGTGTGATTGAAGGAATGGAAGAAAAAGAGATTTTAGGGAAGACTGAGGAATATTTTCTGATTCAAATGCCAAATATGCAAATGATGATTCCTTGTGGAAGAATGAATCAAATCGGTATACGTCCGGTTGCAGATCAAGCAACGTTAAAAGTTGTGATGAACAATTTTGCAGAAGAAACAAACGACGACACGCTGACCTGGAAGCAAAGATATGATGAAAATCTGAAAAAGCTAAAAACAGGTGCGATCCAAGATGGTGCAGACGTTGTGAAAGATCTCATGAGACGGAATCAGAAAAAAGCGTTAAATTCTAGTGAAAAAAAGATGCTCGAGGACGCACGAGATATGTTAGTGAGTGAAATTTCGCTTGCACAAGGGCTCCCGCAAGATGAAGTGTTAGCGGCCTTACAAAATGAATTAAAAAATGCATAAGTTGTGCAAGAAGATCAGCTGCAAACAGGCGAAAGACATCGCTTTGTTTGCAGCTTTTTTTGTTTTGTTGATGAAGAATTTGACAGATTTGTGTGTGTTTCTCACTAAATTGAAATCAAGGCCATTGGAAGTGATTTTTATGAAAGCGATGAAGGTCAATTGAAGTCTGAAATACCTAGAAAATGTTTTGAAAAACAGGTCGCTCCTCCTGATTCGTTCAATTATACGGAACATCCTTTGAATTTCTTTCGCTATTAATAGTAAAATAATGCGGAAAGAAGGCACCTAAGAATGAAAAGGAGCTGTGAGATGAAAAGGCTGCTATTATGTGGATTCATATTTCTCATCCTCTGTGCGCTATTAATGGTCAAATGCAATCATTCACAAGAGGAAAAAAAAGAACAGAAAAAACATCATGAAGAAGTAGAAAAGAGCAATAGAGAACGAAAAAAAGGGGATCGGTATGAAAGCTTCCAACAGATGATCCGGCATGAAAAAGATGGGTATGAGATTGAATTACATGAAAAGGGAAGCAGTGATTTGCTTGTATTCTCTCCACATGGCGGAGAAATTGAACCTGGAGCAAGTGAAATTGTAGAAGCATTTGAGGAGACATACTCGACCTATTTGTTTGAAGGAACAAAAAATGATAACAATCGCGACTTGCATATTACGAGCACAAAATTTGATGAGCCCATTTTGATGCAAATGATTAAAACATACCCATTTTCAATCTCCATACACGGTTATAAAAGTGATCGGAAACATACACTTGTAGGCGGGACGAATCGTGAGATGGCAAAAGCCGTCGTCCGTGAATTAAAAGATCGAGGCTTTTCTGCAGAGTTGCTGCAAGAAGGTGAGCGGCTTTCTGGAACAGATCCTAAAAACATTAATAATCAAAATGCGAGTGGTGAAAGTGTTCAGCTCGAAATTAGCACTGCACAGAGAAAAGCTTTCTTTGACAATTTTGATACGAGGAAAGGGAAAAAGAAAGCATTTAGACGTTATATCAATGGTTTGCAAGATGTGATAAAAGAATTTCATTCTACTTCATAGAAAAGTGGTTTTGATAGGTATAAGTACATGATTTAAACTTGGTAAAAAAGATAGAAATAGCAATTTAGAGGTAAAAATATGAAATATTTGTTCATTTGCCTTAAAAACATAATTTATGTAAAATAATAGTATCAGTTTGATATGATAGAATGGGGCTGAAGTGGGTGGCACACAAAATACCATCTTCCGAAGTAGGTGTAAAAATCAATCAATGGTACACGCATATTTGTAAATTTGAAGTCGAACAGGCAAAAGAGATGAAGCAAATTGTTGAGGAAGAGATTTATGAGATGGAAGAAGATCAAGACCTATTACTTTACTATTCATTAATTGATTTTCGCCATCAAATGATGCTTCAGCACTTATCTCCAGTTCATACAGGAGGCGAGACACTTCATACTGTATCCTTCCCAAAAGAAATTGAGGACGTAGAAGATGAAATGACAGGCTTACTGGGCTATTATTTTCATTTTTTTCATGGGATGTATGCGTTTATCCAGCGCCGTTATACAGAGGCGATTTCATATTACAAGCTTGCGGAACATCAACTGAACTTAGTGACAGATGAGATTGAAAAAGCGGAATTTTTCTATAAAATTGCAGAAGTCTACTATCATATGAAACAAACCTATTTCTCTATGCATTATGCAAAAAAGGCGAGAGATATTTATAAAAAACATCAACTGTATGGAAAGAGAAGCATTCAGTGTGACTTTGTGATGGCTGGTAATTGGATTGATGTGAATCAGCACCAAAAAGCGCTACCTTATCTAGAAAAGGCGCTCAAGGACTGTGAAACGATTGAAAGAAAAGAATGCACGTCTTATTTTAAAGCGATGGCCCTCAATAATTTAGGGACTTGTCATTATAGTATGGGAACTTACCATACAGCGACCGTTTATTTTGAGCAAGCGATTGCGCTCTATGAAAAAGATCAAGCCGCAACGATGATCAAATCACTGTTCTCATTTGCACTCACATGTATCAAGCTCGAACATTTAGAGCGGGCAGAACAAGTGATAGATGAAGGATGGCACAAGGCTAGGTTATTGAATGATGAGATTTATCAATTGAAATTTCAATTTTTGCAGGCGCTTTATTTAGAGAAAGACAGCGGTGACAAACTGACATTAGCCCTTTTGGGTTTGAAAAATAAAAAAATGTTTGCTGATTTAGAGGAATTAGCACTAGATGCGGCTAATTATTATAAAGAACGCGACATGTACAAGGAGTCTTCCACTTTTTTTGAAGTTGTGATCGAAGCGCGTACGCACATTCAAAAAGGAGATGAGATGTATGAGAACGAAGCATAACATGTCAGCGACTCTATTAGATGAAAGACTTCACACATAAAAAACAGATGAACACAACACCCTTTACGTTTTAAACGTAAAGGGCTTTTTTTTATCCCATTTTCCTTGATCGCTCTTTTTATTGGTTTTGATGTGAAATGGGGATACCCGCACAGCTCGGTGCAGATTTTCCATTGATTTCAAAAAGAAAACGATTTCATTTTGTAAAATAATAGAAAAAGGTGGAAAATGTTTTTCATTTGCCGATGATAGGGAAGAGAGTTCTTTCTAGAGAACCAGTAAATCAGTGGATTTCAATGGAAAAAAGGGGGATGTAACAGGGTCAATGCTCATACAAAACGGATTCGACGACAAATAAAGAAAAGAGAATCAATGTAAAAAATAGGCTGAATGAAAGAAAACAGACTGGATAGGACTAGGTCATATTAAACATAACGTCAATTGATTGTCATACTATTCTAACTCTGTTTTCAAAAAGCAGAGACGTTTCTGTGTATATAAATGCAATTATCTTATTTTTGAGGAATCTCATGATTGAGAGTGTTATGATCAAATTTAGAGAGAAAATGTGGAAAAAATGAAAAGAATTGATTGCTCAATTTGAATCATAGAAACGGCTTAGAAATCTGTTAAAGGAGAACGGGAATGAAGAAGTTTTTTGCTTTGCTTCTCCTGCTTGTCATCGGATGGGGCGTCTATTATACGATGCAAGCAAAGGAACATGATGAGCCAGTATCATCAGGTGGGGAAGACGAAAGCGGTTCATCTGATATTTATCGCAATTTTAAAGAACTAGAAGATAACGAGTCGACAGCAAACTATCAAATTACATCCAATCCTGTCCCTGACAGCCGCCTGCTTGTGATGTCACCTCATGGAGGAAGAATTGAAGGCGGAGTGAGTGAGATTGTCCGTTTTTTTGATAATGATTTCTCTACATATTTATTTGAAGGATTGAGAGAAAATGCATCAGAGCTTCATGTGACAAGTACAAACTTCGATGAACCAATCGGAGTTGCACAGGCGAAAGCGCATGATTACGTATTAGCAGTGCATGGATATAAAGGAGAGGAAGGAATCGACCATACACTTGTCGGCGGAACGGATTACGACCGTGCGGAGAAAATTGTGAACTCATTAGAGCGAAATGGTTTTTCTGCGGAGCTAGCTGTTGCACATGCCACTTTAAGCGGAACGAGCAATAATAACATTAATAACCTTTCAAGAACTGGGCAGAGTGTGCAGCTTGAGATTAGTAGAAGTCAGCGCGAGGCGTTATTTGACAGCTTTGATTACCGGCGACGGTCGAGTACAAAAAATGAAATGTTTTACAGATATGTTCGGGCGATTCGAACGGTACTTGAGGAAGAATATACATAAGCATTGTGCACAACTTAGGACAAGTAAGGTGATTTCTTGTTACACTATATAAAGTGATAACAAAAGGAGAGACGGATATGACACGTCATCATTTTCATCTTCAGGCAAGCTGGCCTGGTTTACGTAACGATGTTGGAACAATCTCATGTGAACAATTAAAAACGAACGTTTCGATCCCGAAAGAAATGGATGGTCCAGGCATTGGAACCAATCCAGATGAGATGCTACTAGGTGCGGCTGCAACATGTTATATCATTACACTCGCAGCCATGATGGAACGAAGTCAACTAGAAAAAGAAGACCTCACGATGCACTCGGAAGCCATTGTAGATGTGACAAACGGTGTATTTACATATGAAAAAATCATCCACCGACCTGTCATTACGCTGAAAACAACAGCTTCATCACAAGAGATAGATCTAGCGCGCAAACTTGCACATAAAGCAGAGAGTTCGTGTATGATCTCAAGAGCTGTTCAGGGGAATGTAGAGATTTCCTTAGAAGAGACCATCCAAATCGGTCGTTAAAATAAAAAGTCATTTTCCCTTTTATATGGGGAAAATGACTTTTTTTATGTCTTTCACCTTCTTCTTAACATAAAAAAACACCTACTTTACAAGAAAACGGTAAAGTAAATGTTAGCCCATGAAAACAGGGGGTGTCGATTGCTTCTTTTTATATCAGGTTGTGTTCACTAAAAAGTCATTTTTTAATAAAAAGGGTATGGCCCATATGGTAGGAATGGCGGTGGATAAGGATATCCATACCCAAACCCTGGCGCTAGAAGAGATCCAGCCAGTAAGCCACCAGCAAAACCACCTAAAAATGGCGGGCCAAAAAATCCTGGTCTTCCGAAGCCAAATCCTGGTCTACCGAAGCCGAAACCGGGGCGCCCAAACCCAAATCCAGGACGTCCAAACCCAAATCCAAAAGGCCTTCTCATCTCATCTTCAATAAATGGCGGTTCAAAATGATTCATATAAAAAAGCTCCTTTCACATAAAATCAATGTAACTGCCATCAGTGTATTCTGTTTGCCTATATATGTTTGGGCGAACGCCTACAATAAGGAGGAATGTGGAAAATGGGCTTATATCCGTCTGATTGGGCAAAATGTCCACCTCATGCACATGCTTATAAAGCACGAACGAATGTAACAGAAAATCATTACCATTTAATAGAAGGTATTTCTCAGCCTGTAAATGGAAGCAGCACGGACCAGCATACTCATTTTTATCGAGGGGTCACTTCTTTTGAAAGAGGGCACTTTCACAGATATTATGGTGTGACTGGTCCAGCTATCCCTAGAGTCGATGGGACACATTATCACGAGATCGAGGAAGTGACATACTCTGCGTATACAGATCCAGTTCCTATTTCATATGGAGGGATTGTTTACAGTTCGGATCAAGACCGTCCAACCCATACGCACCGTTTCAAAGGGAGAACGTACGAAGTCGTCGGAAATGAACCGCTTGGCTGGTGATGCTGTGTAAATAGGAGAGAAAGAGAAGTTATGCTATACTGTAGGCAGTTTGTAAAAGAGAGTGATGTCATGTGAAAAAAGCAAAACAACCTGTCATTGTATTAGTAGGACCAACAGCTGTTGGAAAAACAAAGCTGAGCATTGAAATAGCCAAGGCATTCAATGGAGAAATTATCAGCGGTGATTCAATGCAGATTTACAAAGGGATGGATATTGGAACAGCAAAGATTACCCCAGAAGAGATGGATGGCGTACCGCACCATTTAATTGATATTAAGCAACCGGAGGACTCCTTTTCGACAGCTGAATTCCAGCAACTCGTCCGCTTGAAAATCGATGAGATTGCCGCTAGAGGAAAAACGCCAATGATTGTTGGCGGTACTGGTCTCTATATTCAATCCGTCTTATACGATTACACATTCACTGAAGAAAAAAGTGACCCAGTGTATAGAGACGAAATGACGCTATATGCACAGAAACATGGAGCATTAGAGCTATATGAGAAGCTAAAAGCTGTCGATCCCGATGCAGCAAAATCGATTCATCCGAATAACGTCCGCCGCGTCATTCGTGCGCTTGAGGTGATACATACAACTGGCAAGAAAATGTCCGAGATGAAGAACGGCGATCAAGAAATCCCGCTGTACGAAACAGCATTAATTGGGTTAAAAATGGATCGAGAGCTTTTGTACGAGCGCATTCATCAAAGAATTGATATGATGTTAGATGAGGGCTTAGTTGAGGAAGTTAAAGCGCTGTATCAATCTGGTTTGAAGGACTGTCAGTCTGTTCAAGCGATAGGCTATAAAGAATTGTATGCCTATTTTGAAGGTGATTGTACACTTGATGAAGCCATCGAGCAATTAAAGCAAAATTCCCGTAGATATGCGAAGCGTCAGCTGACGTGGTTTCGTAATAAAATGGATGTCACTTGGTTTGATATGACACCACCTTGCCACTTTTCTGACAAAAAAGTTGAAATTTTCGCATATATAGCAGGAAAGCTTGGACTTAAAGCGAAACTGTAGTTATCAGAATCAAGGAGGACGAAACATGAAACCGATTAATATTCAGGACCAATTTTTGAATCAAATTCGCAAAGACAATACATTTGTCACTGTATTCTTACTGAATGGTTTTCAATTACGTGGTCAAGTGAAAGGATTTGACAACTTCACAGTGCTGCTTGAAACAGAAGGAAAGCAGCAACTGATCTATAAACATGCCATTTCAACATTTGCCCCTCAAAAAAATGTGAATTTAGAATTAGAATAACGTCATCGTATAACCAATAGCCCCATGTATCTGAGAATAAACCGGCCAAAACCCGCTACGTTTTTTGTCAGAACAGAGGGGCTCTTTTGTGTGCAATGAAACTTTTCAGCTCATAATACGTATCATTCCATATGTGCGATTTGAAAAGTGAGGGATCCTAATGGAAAATGCAGAGATCGAATTAAGAAGAATCAAGGTCATGGTCTTATTGATAGGCATCATTGTATTATTTGGCGCGTGCTCCGTCTCAAATATTGAAACGATGTATGAACAGCATGATAGTCAATCCGATGAAGAAAATGGGTATGCTGTGGAAGGGATTTTGCAATCATCCATTCAGCTAAAAAATAATCATTTTGCTGTCGTGAGAGACAATGAAGTACTCATTTATCGATTTGATGAAAAAGAAGATGAGCTCATTCCTGTCACAAAGAAATACATAGATGAGTGGGACGGAGAGTTCGAGGAGTAGGCACGTAAATTTACAAATGAATGTGAAGTCGCTACACTATAGACATGTATCAGACATCTAGATAGTAAAGGATGAGTATATGAAACATAAAATTAAAATCAATCACTGGGAGCAAACGTGTGAAGACGATTCTTGTTTTGAATACGGAACAAGTGTGTCAGTGAATGGCAAAGAATTAGTACGAGAGGCTTCAATCGTCTCAGCGCTTGAAGCTGTGCTGAAAGAATTAGGTGTTGAAGTCGAAATATCAGAAGTGTCAGAAGATTTACAGTGCACGGCCTACAAAAAATAAAACAAAAAGTCTAGTCTACTAAGCGATTTTTTTTCGTGTTATGATAGATTTCAGTTTCAGTTAAATAGGGAGTAGGGCAGATCGATGTTTGGATGCTGCTCTGCTCTATTTATTTGAATGTACGAGTTCGGCTACGGTTGTTCAGTCGGGTTGGTTGATTTTTTTCGTTCCGAACATCTATATGTTGTGTTTTCAAAAAACATAGTATACTATATATGGTGATCGAAGAGATCGACAATAATAAAAACTAGGTCGTGATGGAATTGATTCAAATCGTATTCGATTCAAAAACAGGAAATGTTCAACGCTTTTTGGACAAGACCCCTTTTACAGACAAGCAAAAACTGACTGGAGAAGAGTTTTTGGATACGCCGTTTATTCTTGTTACTTACACAACAGGATTTGGACAAGTCCCTAGTACTACTCAGTCTTTTTTAGAAAAAAATGCACACCTTTTATTAGGTGTGGCAGTGAGTGGAAACAAAATATGGGGAGATAATTATGCCAAAAGCGCCGATACGATTTCTAAACAATATCAAGTTCCTATTTTGCACACCTTTGAATTAAGCGGCACAAAACGGGATGTTGAATTGTTTACACAGGAGGTAGAAAGAATTGTCACAAAATCAGGTTCCAAAGTGGATACAATTAAATAATGAGATCATGATTCAAAAAGAAGGGAAGTTTCAGTTCGATAAGGACAAAGAAGCTGTACATAGTTACTTCGTAGATTATATTAATCAAAATACAGTCTTCTTTCACAATTTAGAAGAGAAGATTGATTACTTAATAGAAAACGACTACTATGAGGAAGAATTTTTAAGACAATACAGCATGGCTGACATTAAAGAGGTATTTGAAGCTGCCTATGCGAAGAAGTTTCGATTCCCATCATTTATGAGTGCGTTTAAGTTTTACAACGATTATGCACTGAAAACAAATGATAAAAAGAAAATTCTTGAACGCTATGAAGATCGTATTTCCGTTGTCGCTCTTTTCTTCGCTGGTGGAGACAAGGAGAAGGCACTTGAGTTTGTAGAATTAATGATCAATCAAGAATATCAGCCAAGTACCCCAACATTCTTAAATGCTGGTCGTAAAAGACGCGGTGAACTCGTCAGCTGCTTCTTGCTTGAAGTGAATGACTCATTAAACGATATTTCAAGAGCAATTGATATTTCTATGCAACTATCAAAACTAGGCGGAGGCGTCAGCTTGAACCTTTCTAAGCTTCGTGCAAAAGGTGAAGCGATCAAAGATGTAGAAAACGCGACAAAAGGTGTCGTAGGCGTGATGAAGCTTCTTGATAATGCATTTAGATACGCAGATCAAATGGGACAAAGACAAGGATCTGGTAGTGCCTACTTGAACATTTTCCACAGAGATATTAATGATTTCTTAGATACGAAAAAAATCTCGGCTGACGAAGATGTACGTGTGAAGACACTTTCAATTGGTGTTGTCATCCCAGATAAATTTATCGAGCTTGCAAGAGAAGATAAAACAGCTTACACATTCTATCCGCACACAGTCTATAAAGCATATGGACAGCACCTAGATGAGATGGACATGGAAGAAATGTATGACGAGCTCGTTGAAAATCCGAAAGTCAAAAAAGAAAAAGTCAGCCCGAGAAAGCTTCTAGAAAAATTAGCTGTGCTTCGCTCTGAATCAGGTTATCCGTATATCATGTTCCAGGATAATGTAAATAGAGAACACGCACTTAACCATATTTCACGTGTCAAATTCTCAAACCTGTGTTCAGAAGTACTTCAAGCTTCAGAAGTATCGTCTTACACTGACTATGATCAAGATGATGAGATCGGATTAGATATTTCTTGTAACCTTGGTTCATTAAATATCATGAACGTCATGAAAAATAAATCCATTGAAAAAACAGTAAAGCTTGCAACAGATTCATTAACACTTGTTTCTGACACAACAGATATTCGCAATGCACCGGCCGTTAGAAAAGCCAACAAAGCGATGAAGTCGATTGGACTTGGCGCGATGAACCTTCACGGTTATTTAGCGCAAAATCAAATCGCATATGAAAGTGAAGAAGCAAGAGATTTTGCAAATACGTTCTTTATGATGGTGAACTACTACTCTATTAAACGCTCAAGTGAGCTTGCAAAAGAAAAAGGCGAAACGTTCCATCGTTATGAAGGCTCAGGATATGCAACGGGTGAGTACTTTAATAAATACCTAGAAACCGATTTCGCGCCAAAAACAGAGAAAGCAGCAGCTCTATTTGAAGGCATGTACATTCCGACAAAAGAAGACTGGGCTTCACTGAAAGAGTTTGTAGCTGAAAATGGAATGTACCATAGCTATCGCTTATGTATTGCGCCGACAGGTTCTATTTCTTATGTTCAATCGGCAACAGCTTCTGTGATGCCAATTATGGAACGTATTGAAGAAAGAACATACGGAAACAGCAAAACGTATTATCCGATGCCAGGCCTTTCAGCGCAAAACTGGTTCTTCTACAAAGAAGCGTATGATATGGACATGTTTAAAGTTGTGGACATGATCGCAACGATTCAGCAGCACGTTGATCAGGGAATTAGTTTTACACTGTTCTTAAAAGATACAATGACAACGCGCGATTTAAACCGCATTGATCTTTATGCCCACCATAAAGGCATTAAGACACTTTATTATGCAAGAACGAAGGATACAGGGCAGGAAGGCTGTCTTTCTTGTGTTGTTTGATTAAAGGAGAGTTTAAATTGACAAAAATTTATGATGCAGCCAACTGGTCAAAACACGAAGACGATTTTACACAAATGTTTTACAACCAAAACGTGAAGCAATTCTGGCTACCTGAAGAGATCTCTTTAAACGGTGATCTTTTAACATGGAAGTATTTAAGTGAAGAAGAGCGAGATGCGTACATGAAGGTACTCGCTGGACTGACGTTACTTGATACAGAACAAGGAAACACGGGAATGCCGATTGTAGCGGAACATGTAGACGGCCATCAGCGTAAAGCCGTGCTCAACTTTATGGCGATGATGGAAAACGCAGTACATGCGAAATCATACTCTAATATCTTTATGACACTTGCACCAACAGAAACGATTAGTGAAATTTTTGAATGGGTAAAGAAAAACCCATACTTGCAAAAGAAGGCAGATATGATTGTCACTCTTTATCGTTCGATTGAAAGGGACAACCCGATCTCCTTATTTAAAGCAATGGTGGCTTCTGTTTATTTAGAGAGTTTCCTCTTCTATAGCGGATTCTATTACCCACTCTATTTCTATGGACAAGGAAAGCTGATGCAAAGTGGCGAAATCATCAACTTGATATTGCGAGATGAAGCGATTCACGGGGTGTACGTTGGATTATTGGCACAAGAAATTTACAATGATCAAACACCTGACGTTCAAAAAGAATTGTATGACTTCTCTATTGATTTGTTGAAAGAGCTTTATGAGAATGAACTACATTACACAGAAGATATTTACGACCAAGTGAATTTATCTCATGATGTGAAAAAGTTCATTCGATACAATGCCAATAAAGCGTTAATGAACCTTGGATTTGCTCCTTATTTTGAGGAAGAAGAAATCAACCCAATCGTATTGAATGGACTCAATACAAAGACAAAGTCGCACGACTTCTTCTCCATGAAAGGGAACGGCTATAAAAAAGCAACGGTTGAGCCGTTAAAAGATGAGGACTTCTTCTTTGGAGAATAAATCATAAATTGCATGCAAAAAGTCAAAACGCAACACTCGTTTTGGCTTTTTGCAATTTCTTAATATTGTCATATACTGGAGGTTACGATTACCATGGGGAAAATGGATGAAATCATTTTAGTCGCACCACGTCAACGTGTTTTTCAAAACGAGACACTAGCGTTTAATGGTGTCAATAGTGAAGAGCAAACGATCAAAACGATCATGAAAGAAATCGAAGAGAATTTCGAACAAATGCGAAGAGGCGATGCAGAAGAAAATCCAGACTTCAAACAGCCTATTCCATATGTTGTAATTAAGCGTGAGGATGAGGTTTATGTGTATGAAAGACTTCAAGGTGGTGGAGAAACAAGGCTTCATCATAAGTTATCACTAGGATTTGGAGGTCACATGAACTTTATCGAAGGGAAAGACTTCGCTCAGATCCTCAAAGAAAATACAGATCGCGAGCTGGATGAAGAGCTATCCATCCAAGAAGATGACAAACTTAACATGACGACGCTTGGACTAATCAATGATGATGACAATAGCGTCGGCCGTGTGCACATTGGTCTTTTATCTGCACTGGAATTATCACCTGGTGCACATGTTGAAGTCAAAGAAACAGATCAAATCTCAGGAAAATGGATGAACGTTTCTGACTTGAAAAAGCCTGAATACTTCGATCGACTTGAAACGTGGTCTCAATTTGTCGTGAATATTCTAGCGTAAAATCCATCATCATAAACCGGCTCTCTCACCAGCTAGAGCCGGTTTATTTCATCTCACCATTTATTGGAAAACGAATGCGTCGTGACCGGCTTGTTTCAGTCTTGCAACGAGGTCATCAGCATTTTTTTTTGACCGAAAAGCCCCTGCCTGTACTCTATATAAACCGCCGTCTAACACCACAAATGCGTCAAACCTTTTAGATGTCAGTGTGGTGACAAGTTCATCCGCATTGGCTTTGACTTTAAAAGCACCTACTTGTACTTTATATAGATTGACGGATCTTTTCTTCAATTGAAAAGCTTTTTCTAATCCAGTGGCATGTGCGCGAGCAATGCGTTGAAGGAAGGAAGCGTTACGGAGTTTATTTGCATCAGCCGTTGTATCAATAAAGCCGTTTTCTGTTAAAATCGCGGACATAGATGTTTCACGTAGGACGTGGAAATTGGCCGTTTTTTTACCTCGGTCGGCGAATTCAATTGAGCGGGTGATTTCATTATGAAGGGTATTGCGATAAGTGGTTGTTGGAGCTGAAACACCTGGATACACATAACTTTCAAAGCCAGTGCCCCCACCAGCATTGATATGAATCGAGACAAAATAGTCAGCTCCCCAACGATTTGCTGCATTCGTTCGCTCGGATAGAGTAACAGATTGGTCAATTGAACGACTTAATCGGACAGAAACGCCATCGTATTCACTAAGCAAGATATCTCTCAAAAAAAGCGCAATTTGAAGGGTTATATTTTTCTCGAAAAGTCCATTGGCAGCAGCGCCAGAATCTGTGCCTCCGTGGCCCGGATCAATAAAAATTTTCACCATCTATTTCATCACCTCGACTTTATTTTATGAGGAAATAGAAGAATTGCCTGTACACTATATGGAATGGGTCATATTTTTTTGCCTCATTTGTAATCCAAAAGCGCCATCTTTCAAAGAAAAATAAATAATTGGTTTGTCCTCACAATGGAGTTGAATACATTAGAAATAATCAATCATTTCCTGGGAAACCGCAGAATTCCCTACAATTATCGGTATCTCGGGTCATTTTGACAGCAAACCAAACTGGATGTCAAAAGACAAAAGCGGGCGAATGTCACGATTACAGCTCCACCCGAATAAGGTAAAGAGAGAAGAGCGAGAGGTGAATACGTTGGAGCGAGCTGTCACATATAAGAACAACGGCCAAATCAATATTATCTTAAATGGGCAAAGGCAAGTGTTGGTTGATGCAGATTCAGAAGCAGAATACTTAGAAGCCTTACAAAAAAATGAGACAAAGCATAGTATCTTAAGGGAAATAGAGCGTGAAATGAACAGCCTCGTTGGAATGGATGAAATGAAACGCAATATAAAAGAGATTTATGCTTGGATTTTTGTAAACCAAAAACGACAAGAGCAAGGGTTAAAGGTAGGAAAGCAAGCCCTTCATATGATGTTTAAAGGAAACCCCGGTACTGGAAAAACGACAGTGGCAAGACTAGTTGGCAAGCTTTTCTTTGAAATGAATGTCCTGTCAAAGGGACACTTAATTGAAGCTGAACGTGGTGATCTCGTCGGGGAGTACATTGGACACACCGCACAGAAGACAAGGGACTTAATCAAAAAATCACTAGGCGGTATCTTGTTCATTGACGAAGCTTATTCTCTTGCGCGCGGGGGAGAAAAAGATTTTGGGAAAGAAGCGATTGATACCCTTGTCAAACACATGGAAGATAAACAGCATGAATTCATCCTCATTCTTGCAGGTTACTCAAAGGAAATGGATCATTTTCTTTCCTTAAATCCCGGCTTACAATCAAGATTTCCAATCAATATCAATTTCTCTGACTATACGGTGGATCAGCTGATGGATATAGCGAAACGTATGATGGCTGACAGGGAATATATTTTTACCCAAGAGGCGGAATGGAAGTTAAGAGATTTTTTGATGCAAATCAAAAGCACGACGAGCCCTGCGAAATTTAGTAACGGTCGATTTGTACGAAATACGATTGAAAAAGCGATCCGAACGCAGGCGATGAGGCTGCTTCTCATGGACCATTACGATAAAAAAGAATTACTTACCATTAAAAGCCAAGATCTTCATATGAAAGAGGATACGCCTTCTTGAAACGGCGTATCCTTTTTGTATAGACGCCCCAAATTAAACCTTGTGAATAGTGGTATACCACTGATGGGTTTGGTATGATGGTACTACTGAAAACTTAAGTAAAGAAAGGAAACAACCGACGTTGAATGAACAAGATATGATTGAAAAAGCGATACTTGTCGGCTGTCAATTGCCACATGTCACGGATGAACGGTTTCAATACTCAATGGAAGAATTGGCTTCTTTAACCAAAACAGCTGGCGGGCAAGTCGTCAGTACGATGACGCAGAAAAGAAATAGACAAGACAGTGCGACCTATATCGGAAAAGGGAAAGTAGAAGAGCTTGAAGCACTTTGTGCGGAATTAACATGCGATGTCATCATATTTAACGACGAGCTGTCACCGAGCCAATTAAAGGCTTTGGCGACAGCACTAGATGTGAAAATTATTGACCGAACACAACTTATTTTAGACATCTTTGCCAAAAGAGCACGGACAAGAGAAGGAAAGCTGCAAATCGAGCTGGCGCAGCTTCAATATACATTGCCAAGATTAAGCGGACAAGGGATTAGCCTATCAAGACAAGGTGGCGGAATTGGCGCAAGAGGTCCAGGTGAAACGAAGCTTGAGACTGACAGACGTCATATTCGTAGCCGAATTCACGAAATTCATGGGCAGCTTTCTACAGTGAAAGAACACCGAACAAGGTACAGAGAGCGACGGAAGAAAAACGGTGTGTTCCAAATAGCGATTGTCGGGTATACAAATGCCGGGAAGTCCACGCTGTTTAATCAGTTAACAGATGCAGATAGCCATGAAGAAGATTTGCTTTTTGCGACTCTTGATCCAATGACACGTAAAATGACATTAACCTCTGGTTATAGTGTACTCATTTCAGATACAGTTGGTTTTATTCAAGATCTACCAACAACACTCATTGCGGCATTCCGCTCAACACTTGAGGAAGTGAAAGAAGCAGATTATTTGCTTCATGTCATTGATTCTTCCAATGAAGATTATGAAGGTCACGAACGGACGGTTCATAATCTGTTAGAAGAACTAGAAGCAGATCGTATTCCGATGCTGACTGTCTATAATAAAGAAGATCAAATCAGACCTGATTTTATTCCATCATCTACAGAGCGTCATATTTTAATCAGTGCAAGACGTGATGAAGATGTGAAACGCTTAAAAGCTGACATCATGGCAGAGTTGAAAAACAACTTTTTACAGCCATATCACGTACAAATTCCCGCCTATGAAGGGAAGCTCATATCAGCCTTAAAATCAGAGACACTGGTGGAATCCGTAACATTTCAAAAAGAAGCAGAATTATACGATATCACTGGATTTTTGAGTGAAGAACAGACTATTTTAGGTCAATTGAAAAAGTATATGTTGTAAGAAAGGAATAGAATAACGATGTTTCACACATTAAAACATGGCAATATACTAGAAAAAGTAGCAGCAGAAACAGAACGAGAGATTTCTCAAATCCATCAACAAATTGATCAAAAAAGTGAGCAAAATGAATGGAGAGTTCTTGAGAGCTTCCGAAAGCATAAGGTGAGTGACTATCATTTTAATCCAACCACTGGATATGGGTATGATGATGTAGGAAGAGATACGTTAGAGAACATTTATGCTGACGTTTTTGGGGGAGAAAGCGGTCTTGTTCGCCCGCAGATCATTTCAGGAACACATGCAATCTCCATTGCGTTATTTGGCGTACTTAGACCTGGAGATGAATTGATCTATATAACAGGAAAACCATATGATACTTTAGAAGAAATTGTCGGTATCCGCGGGAAAGAAGGGACAGGCTCTTTAAAAGATTTCCACATTGATTACAAGGCGATTGATTTGCGAGAAGATGGAACAGTTGATTTTGATCAAGTAAAAGAGTCCATTTCCTCGAAAACGAAAGTCATCGGGATTCAGCGTTCAAAAGGATACGCCACAAGACCTTCTTTTACAATAGAAGAAATAGGGCAAATGATTTCATTTGTGAAAGAAATCAATGAAGACATCATTGTGTTTGTTGATAACTGTTATGGTGAATTTACTGAGTTACAAGAACCATGTCATGTTGGAGCAGATCTAATGGCCGGCTCACTCATTAAAAACCCAGGCGGCGGACTTGCTAAAACGGGTGGTTATATCGTTGGAAAAGAAAAATGGGTAGAAGCTTGCTCTTATCGAATGACATCACCAGGCATTGGAAGTGAAGCAGGGGCATCACTCTATACACTTCAAGAAATGTATCAAGGGTTCTTCTTAGCATCACATGTTGTGGCACAGAGCTTAAAAGGTGCAGTGTTTACGGCACGCTTTCTTGAGAAGCTAGGGTTCCAAACGAATCCTGCATGGAATGCCAAAAGAACAGACTTAATCCAATCTGTAGAATTTGGAGATCCTCAAAAAATGATCGCTTTTTGCCAGGCGATTCAATATGCCTCTCCTATCAACAGTTATGTCACACCGCATGCCAGTTACATGCCAGGCTATGAAGATGATGTCATTATGGCTGCGGGTACTTTTGTACAAGGCGCTAGCATTGAACTATCGGCCGATGGTCCGATTCGACCACCTTATACGGCGTATGTTCAAGGTGGACTGACCTATGCCCATGTGAAAAATGCCATTTGCAGCGCTGTAGATGCCTTGCTCACACAAGGTTATATGGAAGTGCCAACTCGATAAAAAAACCATGTCACATCTTCTGACATAACGTTGACATGTGATGTGACATGACATATAATGATTTAAGCAAAGAGGAGGAGACAGTTGAGATGAGTGATAACATTCGCCGCTCAATGCCTTTATTCCCTATTGGGATTGTCATGCAGCTAACAGAATTATCCGCAAGACAAATACGCTATTATGAGGAGAACGGTTTAGTATTTCCAGCTAGAAGTGATGGTAATCGCCGATTATTTTCTTTCCATGATGTTGATAAACTATTAGAAATTAAAAACCTAATTGAACAAGGTGTAAACATGGCAGGAATTAAAAAACTTTTTGCCAAAGCTGAAGCAGAGAAGTCAGCGTCTGACACCAAAACTGAAGAAAAAACCAAACCAAAGAATGATTTAACAAATGATGAACTGAGGAAGCTTCTGAAAAAAGAACTCATTCAGGCAGGACGTTTCCAACAAGGAACGACCTTTAGACAAGGGGATATGTCGAGGTTTTTCCGCTAACTCATGTGCAAACCCATTGCTATAAACAATTTACCTTTTATAGGGGAGGAGTTTTACGAAATGGCAAAGTATACAAGAGAAGACATCGTAAAATTAGTAAATGAGGAAAACGTGAAGTATATCCGCTTGCAATTTACAGACATTCTCGGAACGATTAAAAATGTGGAAATCCCTGTCAGTCAATTAGGAAAAGCACTTGATAACAAATGTATGTTTGATGGTTCATCCATTGAAGGGTTTGTGCGTATCGAAGAATCAGATATGTACCTGTATCCTGATCTAAATACATTTGTGATTTTCCCTTGGACAGCAGAAAAAGGGAAAGTAGCACGCTTTATTTGTGACATCTATAAGCCAGATGGGACACCATTTGACGGAGATCCGCGTAACAACTTGAAACGCGTCTTGAAGGAAATGGAAGAGATGGGCTTCAGCGATTTCAACCTTGGACCAGAGCCAGAATTCTTCTTATTTAAATTAGATGAAAAAGGCGAGCCAACACTTGAACTCAATGACAAAGGTGGATATTTTGACCTTGCCCCAACAGATCTAGGCGAAAACTGTCGTCGTGACATTGTGCTTGAACTTGAAGAAATGGGCTTTGAAATTGAAGCATCTCACCACGAAGTCGCACCTGGACAACATGAGATTGACTTCAAATATGCAGGCGCGATCCGCTCTTGTGATGACATTCAAACCTTCAAGCTTGTTGTAAAAACAATTGCAAGAAAGCACGGCCTTCATGCAACATTTATGCCAAAACCATTGTTCGGTGTAAACGGTTCGGGAATGCACTGTAACCTATCATTATTTAAAGATGGTAAAAACGCATTCTTTGATGAAAAGGCAGACTTACAATTAAGCGAAACTGCCAAACACTTCATCGCTGGAATCGTCAAACATGCAACAAGCTTCACAGCTGTCACAAACCCTACAGTCAACTCATATAAACGTCTTGTACCGGGTTACGAAGCACCATGTTATGTTGCATGGAGTGCACAAAACCGCAGTCCGCTCATCCGTATCCCGGCATCACGCGGCATCAGCACACGTGTAGAAGTGCGAAGCGTAGACCCGTCTGCTAACCCGTACCTTGCGCTAAGTGTATTACTTGCAGCAGGTCTAGACGGAATTAAAAATAAACTAGAAGCACCGGAACCAATTGACCGCAACATTTATGTTATGGACAAAGAAGAGCGTCTAGCAAATGGGATTGCTGATCTTCCAGCAACACTTGCAGAAGCCCTTGAGCTACTCAAATCGAATGAAGTCATGACCAATGCGCTAGGCGATCACTTATTCGATCATTTTATTGAATCAAAAGAAATTGAATGGGATATGTTCAGGTCACAAGTTCACCCGTGGGAACGCGATCAGTATTTGTCTCAGTATTAATAGGAAGACCCCTTGGAGCTATTAGCTTCAGGGGTTTTTTGTTTTTGTGGGTGTTCCTTGTATTTTAGAATGAAGCAGGTAACACCCACGATTCACCCATAAAAAAGTGATAAAAAAATCACTCCATTAATTTGGAGATATACTCTTCATATTTATTTATTGAATCCATTATACCGGGCCGAAAACTTGAATGAAACGATCACTTAGGATGATTTGAATTTGCAAGCTCTTCGGGGAAAATAAAAAGAACGAAGCACAAGACCCTGATTCTATTGAATCTGCACAAATCATTATAACATGGGCGCTTGTGCATGAATAATCCTTACAAACTTACGGACTCAAATATCTCCATCGATAGTTTTATGACCAAAAGAGAAGTGAAGGTCATTGTGTTGTATGGCCATTCCAATAATGTAGTGTTGGCCGAAACGCCAATGTACGGCAAAACTGAGATCACAACACGTGATGGTCAATTCATAAATTTAAATTACAACAGGTCATTTAAATTTAAATAAAAGAGATGTTTCTTAGAATAGTAGTTGTAGAGGTATAAAGAGGAGATGAGTCAAAGTAATCATACGCTCAAGGCGACACCTACTTTGATAGATGTTTTAAGGAAAGCGAACAGTGTAGTGAATTTCTCTACAAAAGAATAAAAATGATTTTCCATTTTATCAGCCCCATTCATGAAATTCATAATAAGTAATGTGAACAGTAAAATAATCAATTCCATAGTGGGTATCGCAACTGCGGAGATGCCGCCTTCAGTGTTTGATATCATTGAATAAGAATAGCGTTATTTCCATTTGTTTTCAAATTTCTAAATCTTATAGTTATTAAGAGGTGTGAAAGTTGATAGTAGAACAATTGTGTTTACTGCCAAGGATCGCTGAGAAACTAGTCCGAAATACTTTGATAAAGGAACTGAAGGTCTATATGGCCTTGAAGGTTAAAGAGGAAAACAGAAAAGAGCAGGAAGCATACGGCGCAACAGGCCTTTTTCCGACCCTCGGGAACCAGGAAGATTTAAATGAACTGAAGGTCCGATAGATAGAAAGAGCACTAGAAAACAGCCTTGATGAAAATGAGCAAGACATCATCCGAACGAAATATCTTACATCAAGTGTGTGGTGAAAGATTTAGAGGTGTGCGAAGAACTGGGGTTGAAAAAAGATCGGTATTACAAATTGAAAAAGCAAGCGACATTTAACCTTTCGATAGCACTTGGAATTATATGAGTGCTGTTTTTGTATCTTTACTCCTATTCAATAGTAAGTTTTGCGTTGGTAAAATAGACCTTATGAGTAATACTGAAGGGAGTGACTTTTTCTGGCTAAGATACTTGAAGCGAAATCACTAACAAGCGCCATGGATTCAAGAGCTAAACACTATCAGGAACTCCGTGAGCAAATGGTAGAATTGAAAAAAGCCTTAAATGGTGTGGCCAAACTCGGTGATGATTTTAAAGGAAAAGGTGCCGATAACATTAAAAGCTTCTATAAAGAGCTTGCTGGAAATGTAGACATGTTTATCAGCTTCATTGATAAGCAAAAAGCCTTTCATGAAGGTGTTTCTGGTACACTTGATGATACGAATTTTGGCGGCGATACCTTTGTAGAAGAACACTTTTTGGACGATGCAGTACATATGGGGATTAAAAATGCAAAAAGCATTGTGAAGGATCAAAAAAAGGCGCTCAAAACCATTTTTGAAGATATCGATGACCTCATTTCTTTGAAGGTGTTTGATAGCAAAAACTTCGATGAAAAGATCGCAGATGCTGAAGAAGAGCGGAAAAAGACTGTTAAAGATTTAATTGAACTTGATCAAAATTTAAAAGATGAATATGCTTTGTCAGAGACAGAGCAGCAAGCTACAAAAGCATTGTACGCAGAAATGATGAATGCCACAAATGATGGAAAAAGCATTTCACCTATGAATTTTGACAAGAAAGTGTATCAAAATAGTGAAATCTACAAAATAAAAGACGATATTGAAAAGCAAACAGCTGAATATCTCAAAATTAAAAAAGAACAAGAAGAAGCCCGTAGGATCGCGAAAGAGCAAGAAGCTCTCGAGAACCGACCTTGGCATGAAAAAGCACTTGATTATGGCGGAATGATCTTGAATGAACTAACAGGCGTAAACGACGCAAAACGAGCCGCAACAGGCATTGATCCGATCACAGGTGAACAGCTCACTTCAGGCCAACGAGTCGCCGCAGGTGGCATGGCAGCAGCTGGTTACATCCCAGTTGTCGGCTGGGCGGGGCGCATTGTCAAAGGTGGAAAAGCTGTATACAAAACCACTCAAGCCACGTCAACCGCATTAAAGGCAGTCGACATTTACAAGACCTCGCAGAAATCCTTTGACGCACTAAAAACAGCACAAAAAGGATTATACGGCATCACTGCAGCTAATGGCTTTAGTGAAGCGATTACGGGGCGAGATATGTTTGGGAATAAGATCTCGAAAGAACAGCAGCAAGCGAGTATGGATGCGGCGCTTGGAATGCTCTTGCCTATTGGGGCGAAAGGGTTTCATGGTAAGATGGGAGTAAAGGATACTGGGAAAACTCTGCTTCCTAACGAAGGGAAAGTTGGAACGTATAAAGAACTGATTAAGCAAGGAACCGCTTTTGATAATATTACTCCTCATCACATGCCGGCCGATGCAAAAATGAAACAGTCGGGTATAAAAAGGAACAATGGTATTAGTATGAATATGGAACAACCACATCCTGGTACTGGTGGTAGACACCGTGAGACATATACATATGGTTTATCGGGGCAAAAATTGAAGGATTATCTAGAACTTAATTATCGCGATGCATTAGCTCATGATATCTGGGATGCCCGGAAAATATATATAAAAGATGGTTTATACAATTCTGAGATAAGACAAGGTTTAATAACCGTAATGAATAAAAATAGAGAACAGTATCCTAATTTGTTCAATAAGTAAATATGGAAGGGTTGAATTCCTTTGGATCTTAAGAAAGAGTTAAAAAACTTATACGATAATCGACTTTTAGAAAACGGAAATAAAATACAAGAGTTTGAAGAGTCTTTGGCAAAAGTACTTGATTATGGAAGTGTTTCGGTTATCCCGGATTTATGTTTGGTTTTTGATGACGATACTGAACAATTTGAAGTTATGTTTGGTTTAGTTCATGGAATAGAAAGGTTATATAAAAATAATGCAGAAGAAGGGCTCACTTACATTGCTAAGGCGATTCCCCAGATTCTTAACCAGGCTGCAGAATGGGTTGAAATTCTACATTACAGGATTCTTAACCATCCTGAAGTGAGATTAGTTTATCGCAATGTACTATCAAAACAGGATCCATCCATCGTAGATAATATTAAAGATCTATTAATTGCAATAAAGAATGAAGACCCTGATATGTTTAGTGAATCTGTAGATGAAGTAATAAATATTATCTAGAAAATGGTTTAAACCTTGATTGGCCACCGGCTTTCAAGGTTTTTTTGTGTTTATTTGGCTTTAAGCCGAGAAAAAGCCGAGAAAAAGGGGACCTTTTTTCCTAAGTGGATCATCGTAAGATAGAAACAAGCAAAACGAGCGTGAATATTTTGTCCAGAAGGAAGAACCTGCGGACGCTGATCATTGAGCACTTTAAGTGCCTTGATTGGTGTCCGCTTTTTTTATTGGGAGACGCGCCTTTCCCGTATCAATGGCGTATCTGGATACGGAACAAAGGTGTTGAGGAATGTGGCCATACGAGAGGGACATTCTGAGCCTGGATAGCAGCTAGTCTGCGGCAGCCGTATCGAGGACAGTTTTTCAATTTGATGATTGACTGTACTCGGAATCCTCTCGGAGTGTGGTCATCATTGAAAAATCTATTTAAGCGAATAACGTAATGTGGTGCTTATTCGCAAGGAGCGAGTGAAATGAAGATCAGGGATTCTGTTTCTAAAGAGACATTAAAGCAACCGCCATAGAAACTCATACCGAAATCCAAAAAGGGGAGTGTTTATATGAATATTAAAATGAAGATATTGATTAGTGCCGCTTTTTATTGGTAGGTGCTACTTGTCTGGGTTCTTTTAATTACTTACAAGAATCAACTGATCGAAATACCACTGTATTTCCTCAAAAATCTGATCGAAACACAACGATGATCGATCCGAATTCAATATTTAAAACCTAATGGGGGAAATTAAACAGACCCAGCACGGTCTGTTTTTTTATGGAAACGGATGAGGACTAATCATTACGATCGTTTTCATTTGATTAGAAGTTCCCTATACGCTCCATTGCTTTATCAAAGGCTACTTTTATTCTCTTCATAGGCAATCCTTTGAATTATCTATACAAAAAGAGTTTAATTACTGCGATTTTTCTCTCCCCAATCACATAACTGTTCTAAAATTGGTAAAAGTGTTTCTGCCTTATATGTAAGACTGTATTCCACTTTTGGGGGGACTTGTGGATATTCCTTTCGTATTACCATCCCATCTGCCTCTAAATCTTTAAGTTGTGCACTCAATGTTTTAAAGGTAATAGGTTCAAGTCTCCTTTTCATATCATTAAAGCGGACAGGTTGATATTCCGAAAGGAGATACAGAATGAGCATTTTCCATTTTCCTCCTATAACTGATAATGTATATCCAAAAGGTGTCTCTTGGATATTACCCTTATTTCTATAATCGTCCATACTCATATTGACACTATCCTTTCTGATAGTAACTATCTAAATAGTGCGTACTGTTTATTTCTTTATATTCATTTTATACTTACTTTACTTTGAAATAAAGGAGAGAAAACAATGACTACTATTAAAACCTACAATCACAATCTATGGGATCACGGTATAACACAAGGATATAGCGTTAATGGAACAATCTACATTTCAGGTCAATTTTCATACGATAAAAATGGTATGTTCGTTGGTAAGGAGAATATTGAAGCTCAGACTCTACAAACATTTGAGAACCTTGATCGGGTATTGGTGGGATTGGGAGTCACAAAATCCAACATTGCATATGTGGAAATTTTTCTAACAAATCCACAAGAACACTCTGAAACGGTTATAGATCTATTCAAGGAATACTTAGTTCAACACAGACCAGCTGGCAGTCTCATTGGTGTGACAGATCTGGCTTTCCCAGAGCAATTGATTGAAGTCAAGGCTATCGCACACACTGATTAAATATATTATTATATTCATTTGGCCAATTCTCTATACAAGGTATAGGGTAAAATCTTTATTCCGTTTATTATCTTATAATTTAAGCAGAATAAGGATTCGGGCTAAACATCTATGTGATTAAAATGAACAAATTATAAATGAGCTGAAAGAAATCTGGCTATCTCATCAAGGTTAAGAGATAGAGCGACTTGGCATAGAGCATGTTTAAATGGTGTAGAAATTGATGTCATTAAAGTAGGGAAGATGTAAACAGCGGATATCCGACTGGTACAGAAAATGCTTTACGTCCATCAGGGTTTTAATAATTAGGTCGTTTTTAATGATATTATGCAAAAGGACCTTGAATGGCTTAATGCCTTTCAAGGTTTTTGGTGTTATTGGACTTAACCCGAGAAAAAGGGGGTCTTTTTTCTGTGTGGGTCATCGTATGATAGAGATAAGCAAAACAAACGGAATATTTTTGTCCAGTAGGAAAAACCTGCGGTCACTGACCGTTGAGCACAATAAGTGCCTTGGTTGGTCGTCGCTTTTTTTAGAGGCTATTAATTCAGAAGTTGCTCTGTGTTATTTACCACTAAAATAACTGAAGGTGCGATTAATAACTAAAGTGATCACTGATGCAATAAGTAAAGAAACACTGATTGCACCCATTGCTAAACCTTCCCATCGTCCTACAAAAAAACTTATTAACAATAAGATCATACTAATGAGAATGAAAATAGCTGGTATTCCATACTGCAAAGGTGCATTCTTTCTTTTGAAAATTAAAGAAACAACCAGTATAACAAGTGTAAGGGTAATCGTCAGCAGCCAGTATGATGACATTTATTTACCTCCTTTTAAAAAATAAAAGAAATATGAAATGATTGTATTCCATTCCATTCTGGAACAAGTGAAAATTTTCATAATAGATCCTCATAATGATTAGGTGCAAAGGTCATTTTACAATAAGGTACCTTCTTCTTACTACCCTTTCGACAAAAATAGGCAGCACTAGTGACTAATTAGTCATTGTTAATCTCTCGGTTTGTCATCTAATTAGATACACCTTGAAACAATTTGGGGAATTTGAAAAAGAAAGAAGTTGTCAAATCAGTGAATGGTATTTTTGGGAAGTGCTAAAAACAAGGAATCGATTGATGGAGACGAACACCCATTTGTCATGTTTGCTTTGGATCATAATTTGAACAAGGAACAAATAAATGTCATCGTTGAAATTTTGATGATTTTTTCTCATCGTTTGAGTGGAAAAGAGTAGTTTCTCGAATTCAAGAAAAACGCAGTTTGTGAGAGGACAGCCAATTGTATAGCTGCAAATTATGAAAGAGTACTACCTGGTACTTTATTTAACTTTAAAGAAGCTCCCCTTCTCCAATGAGTTAAGAACGTGTCGAAGTTGGAACATATATTGGACCATCTCATCTCATCTCAATTCTTATAGTTTTTTTATTTCAAATAGTTGGGTAATATGGTAAAATAATATAAAACATATAGGGAGAGATGATTATATGGAATATGTATTTATGATAATCATTTTATTAGCACTTGTGTTTGTTTTTTATATTTTTCTAAATACACGATATCGTTTTAATAAAAAATATTTAGTCTTGAACTTTGGTTTGTCCAAAATAGAGATTCCTATTGATCAAATAATAAGTATTAAAGAGTCCGACAAGTATGGTGTAGCTGATAATATTGATTATAAAATTGGGATGCCCTATGCTCAACCAGATAGAATCGTCATAGAAACTAAAAACAAACGTTTTCTTGTTTTTTTAAATGGAGCGCATCAATTCATCCAAAAATTTAAAAAAATTAAAAAATAAAGCTGTCGGGATTTTTCCGACAGCTTTATTTTTTCCGACTTCCTATTTCCTCAACTTATAAATAGAGAAAAGCCGATTAAAGGAAGGTGTGTTTTTCTCATGTTCCACACTAAGAATTCTTATATCTAATTCCTTTTATGTTACGAATGGACCTAATAAAAAAAGACATACATCCATGTTGTTTTCTTTTCGTCAATTTGATTGATTATTGAAACTTAACATTATTTTATCCAACTCACACAGAGTTAAAGCGTTGTGTGTAAATTTGGAGACAACAGTTGTGCGAAAATCGAAGTGGAGTGTCTGGGCTTTATTACAGTCTTTAATGAGGTTAGTATGTTTTGCCCTGATACTTGGTATAAGTATACAATTAGTTATTAAAAGCAAGAACTTAAAACTAAATCAAAATGTTCTTAGCTAAAAATCTGTTCAACTGTTCAACTGTTCAACCGATCAGATCGGGGTGATTTTTATTTCCGCCAAAATGTTAAACAATCGGCTTTATCTTCAATATTAAATTCGATGATCTTTTTCAGTAACGGATAATCGATCGTTAAACTTTCTTTCATCCGAAACATGTTTTTTCCGTGGTCATAACCAGCTTGTACAATGTCAGTTGAGAAATGATTAATTCCTTTTGCTTCTGGTGCGACAGAGATGTGATGTTTTGCTACGCTAAATCCAATAATAAAGGTGCCGTGGTCTGTGAACATGGGCTGGTTCCACGCAATTCTCGTCTCTAATTGAGGAAACGTATCCTCAATCCATTGTAATATTTCTTTCGTACGTTCTTGTAAAGTTGGATTCCCAATACCTTTTATATATTCATCAAATACATGCATGATTTAACCTCCATCATTTCAATATTAAAAGCCTCAGGCGGGATTCGAACCCGCACTCCTTTCGTAAGCATAGGCTAGGGGCAACACGCTTCCCTACGGAATTTCACCGACAGGAATTTCACCTGTCTCAGCTTTTTGCTTTTCGGTGCTTCTGAAACCCTTGCCTTGCGACCCGTTTGCTACAATGTTTTACGGCGCTCTTCCCTTCTAAAGCTACTGAGGCAAGTAAGACCTTTATTACATTATATAGAGTCAGATGTGAAATGGGAAGCTTAGCCCATAATTAGATTCAACGGTCCCTTTATTAATAGGGAAATCGCACAAAACAATCATAGTTACATACGATATAGCACCATATCGATTTGTATACAGCACTGAATTGGGTTGATTGTAAGTGACAAACCGGTTGATGAGTAAATTAAAAGAGATGATCCATCATTCAAAAGACGTTAGATTTGCATATAAGCGTTCCATTCGTTCTCCTTTTTTGCTCATCATGGAAGATGGGGAACCTTTTTGCTCCTGGGTGTTCTATGAAAGAAACGCCTTTAAAACGTGTTATTTTTCATTGGTTTCCATCAATGAAGAGCATCATTGTGTGTGGTTAGAGCTTCTTGTACCATGTTGTACAAGAGCGACGTGCTCTCGAAAAGTATTGTATCGATCTAGTTCAAGAATTCTTGTGGATCTCTCTTGTATATGCGGGATAACTCAGGTAGGGCTACCAGTATATGATGCCCTCATCCTCAAGAATATACAAACCCATCGTCTCCATTTTTGTTTATCAACAACGTCTCATTCAATTGACGTATGGCGTAATGGAACTACATGCCCCAATACAGCAACAATTGTTTTATGTCATCAAGGGAATCAAGATGTACCCATTACGATAAGCATTCAAACGAAAAAGGGATGTCATTTTTTAAGTGTTAAAAAAGGAGAAAGTCGATCGATCACATTGGAAAATATCATGTTGATTTCAAAGGAAAAGTCTTTAGAACATGTGGAGGCGATTTTAGAGATTCAATTACATGTAGTGAAAAGGAGAAAAATAAAGCTGTAAAAATGGGATAATCGCACAAACTGAGTAGATCACTAGATCATAGTCTATCAAGAATAGGTTGAAGGAGGGTTAAAATGGCTATTTTAGGCGGATGCAGTAATGAGCAAACAGGCTTCGTAAATGATGCTGTATGTTTTACAGTCGATTTAGCAGCTACAACGGATGCAGTTGTAGTATGGACAGATGGTACATCATTTGTCATAAATGGAACGATTATGGTAGAAAACAATGGAATTGTGGCAGTGGCTCCTACTGTCTCACTTGAAGTGAACGGAGTAGCTGTACCAGATTTTACAGTGCCTCCAGGGGAGAGTCGGTCTATTACCCTCAATGACATTAACTCGATAGGCATTACGGGTACTGGCGGAACTTCATCGGGGAATGTTGTTGTTTCTTTCTCTTTAAATTATCAATATTAGTGTGTATGTCTTGATGATTCCACGAACTGAAAGTAGTGAGAGACATGTGCGCCCAACTTAACATGTGTGGAGGGATAACGGGCCCAACTGGTGCAACGGGCCCAACTGGATCAACAGGTCCAACTGGATCAACAGGTCCAATCGGAATCACTGGTCTAACTGGAGTAACAGGCCCAACCGGAGTAACGGGTCCAACGGGAATAACGGGCTCAACCGGAGTAACGGGTCCAACCGGAGTAACGGGTCCAATGGGAATAACGGGTCCAACCGGATCAACAGGTTCAACTGGAGTAACGGGTCCAATGGGAATGACGGGTCCAACCGGATCAACAGGTTCAACTGGAGTAACGGGTCCAACGGGAATAACGGGTCCAACCGGATCAACAGGTTCAACTGGAGTAACGGGTCCAACGGGAATAACAGGTTCTACCGGATTAACCGGTTCAACGGGAATAACGGGCTCAACCGGATCAACGGGTCCAACGGGAATAACGGGTCCAACGGGATCGACGGGTTCAACTGGAGTAACGGGCTCAACCGGATCAACAGGTTCTACCGGATTAACCGGTCCAACGGGAATAACGGGTCCAACTGGAGTAACGGGTCCAACGGGATCAACAGGCCCAACCGGAATCACAGGTCCAACTGGTACAAGTATAACAGCAAATTCAATGTATGCGTCTAATACGTCTGGGAGTACAGTGCTAGCAGTATTAGGTGGGACGCCTGTTTCCTTACCAAATCATCAGAGTTTAGATGGATTTACAGCAAGTAGTGGAAATACGGTTTTTACTGTACCTGTCTCCGGTCGATATTTTATTACGTATCAAGTGAATACAACCGCAGCATTGCTTGCTGGAACAAGAATTATGAACAGCGGGTCTACTATTGCCGGATCTATTTTATCACCTGCTTTATCAGCATCTACCTACAATGTATCTCTTATTACCACACTGGCAGCAGGTAATCAGATTTCTCTACAAATATTTGGATTGGTCGCAACAGTTGCTTTACTTGGCGGAGGATCAGTAGGAGCGGCATTAACCATCATACGTGTGGAATAAATGAAGAAAGCTCTATCGGAGGGCTTTTTTCATTTATAAACGCGTGTTCAACTGTTAAGAAACAAATCAATACCCAGTAAAAAGATACATATTTACAATGGAAAAGGTTATTGAAGAATCAAATGATTCATATTAAAATGAAATCAAATGGAGAATTTAGCAAATGCTATGACGAAATCCATTTATAGTCAATTTGCGGTGTAGCTAAAGGTGGTTGGGGGTGTAGAATGAGCAAAGTTCCACTTGCGGAATTAGCATCACTATTAAATGATTGGAACATGGAAATCAAAAAAGATCGTGCAGATGAGGCAGAGCGATTATTTGCAGAGGCAAAACAAGCAGTTGAAACGATTGAAGATCCTGATATCCTCATGTATTATTCTCTTCTTGAGAAAAGGCATCACATTCTCATGTATAATGTGAGAGGGCATAAGGGGGCTGTTTCGTCATCTAGCATAGAAAGTGTTAATAGAAAAAGTGTTGATGAGTTGTCTCATCGACTTGCTTTCTATTTTGATTTTTATGAGGGTGTCTATGAGCAGCATCAAGGAAATTATGAGGTTGCCTTGCAGATGTATCGAAGTGCGGAAAAGCTCTTAGATAAAATACCTCATGAGATTGAGCGTGCTGATTTTGATTATAAGCTTGCTTGGCTTTATTATCGCCTCAGTCACATGATACTCTCATTGAGTTATATCCGCCGGGCGCTACATGTGTATAAGCGGCATAAGCATTATGAAAGAAGAACAGCTCTTTCCTATTCTCTCATTGCAGCTAATTTAACAGAGATTGGCCGATATGAAGAAGCACTTGAGAATTATCGCCTTGCGGAAGCAGTCCTTATAGCTGAACAAGATGACTTTATGCTCGCACAGCACCATCACAATGTAGCCATTTTATATTCATTTTGGAATAAGCCGAAAGATGCAATACACCATCTTGAAAAGGCTTTGTCCCATCAAGAATACTATGAATCAGATTTCTTTTTCCATTCTACGTACTTGATCAGTCGAGAACTTTGTGTCATAGGAGAAACGCAACGTGCAAGTCACTATATAGAGGCGGCATACGTCCGAATGCAGGAAGCGGCGCATGAAGTATTCCGGCTGAAAATCGGCATTGTACATGATCTGTACTTAGCAAACACACCACAAAGATTTCAGCAAATTGATGAGAAGTTGAGAAAATTAGAAAAGAAGAATGAATATCATGAAGTCAAAGAGCTTTCACATTTTGCAGCGAAGTATTGTGAAGCGCGAGAACTTTATAAGCAATCTGTTCATTACTTAAATAAAAGTGTAGAAGCAGATTTACATATGAAAAGAATGGGGTTGATTTAAGATGAAGACAGGATTAAAACTATTCGTTGTTGTGGGTTTAGCCATTGCAGCAGCTGTTCTAACTGACAATGTGGTTGGTTCATTTGAAGTAGCAGAAAAAATTATTGGTGGATAATCACCCATCCATCAGCACCCTTGTTGACATAGTCAGCGAGGGTTTTTTTATGCATGTAAGGCTCTTCTTATTAAACGCTTCAAATACGTTTAATAAGAAGAAGAATTCGCAACAAAGGGGGTTGTGCAAATTTGTTACTGCCCCATTATTCTAATGAAAGTGAGGGTGATGTAACAAGTTAAAAAGGTCATCTTTCTTTGCTTAATTTAATTTTTTGCAGGACTTTTCATTCAATTTAAAGCAAATTGGTCTAAAGTACACAGATGATAATGGAAAAGAAAAAACACCGCTCCTTTCGTCATGCATATGCTGAAATAAGGGAAGTGAAAAGAGGTGATTGTATGTATTTACGGACATTTGGTGGCTTTCATGGAGGGGGTCCACACATTGGGACAGTGGGCTTTCATGGAGGAGGAGCCCAAATTGGACCAGTAGGCTCTCATATTGGCTTTGGTGGGTATTATGTGAGTCCGGGTGTGTTTTCTGGCTTAGGGGGATACCCTGGGTATGGTGGATTTGGTACATTCTCTGGATCTCCGTATGGATCAACCTACATCATGGGTCAACCCCAAGGTGTTTATGTCAGATGAGTTTTGTTTAGACGCAAATGCAGCCAGAGAAATAGTAATTGTCACTAGGCTATTTCTCATTGGCTTGCGTATTTAAATGTCGCAGTGATGATCATGATGACAAGGGCGCAAATGGGTAGCCAAATGATTAGAAATGGATCAACTTCATCTATGAATGCAGTGACAGCAGCACCTAGACAGTAAAAGAGGATCGATCCTAGTCTCAGCCAATTGACTTTTTCCACAGGTGCTCTTCTATGTTCACGGTTTGACAAGCGCTGGGCTAAGTCCTCAAACAGATGTGCCAGTGTGTTTGTTAACACGGTTGTTGAAATGCCAGCGACATCTAATTTACGCGCAGCAGTCGTCTGCATACCCATGGCCATACTTAAGAGGATGATGTACATGAGGTAGGACCCCTTTATATTGATCAAAAGCGTCATCAAAGCGAAGACGAGCAAAACCAATACTTCCATGATGAAAATGCGTGTGACTGCTTTCGGCCAGAAAGCTTTTTTGTGTTTTCCGCCAATGATCGTAGCAAGAATCACTCCGAAGACAAACCCACTTAGTGCTGTGAATGAATGAAAAGCGGTTAGTTGCAACGAACTGCCTGCTGCCATCCCAAGCAGCACAATATTACCAGTCATATTGGCTGTGAAAACATGGCCTAAGCTCAAATAACCGATCACATCGACAATACCGGCAGATAGACATAGAAAGAGTAGTGCGATGTTTCGAAATGAATGTGCGGTCAAAATGGTCATTCCTTTCTTTCTCTCTAATGATCAGTGTAACGCTCATTGACCAGGGATGTCCATCTACTTATGGATTGGCAACATATCTTGAAGCTGATGTAAAACTTGTCTCAAATGATCATCGTTTACAAGATGTCTCATCCGGCGAAACGGATCACCTTTTTCGTTTAATCGCTTGATGACAGCTGGCATCGTAAACATGGATGGGTGAAGATCTTTATGATCCAGCTCTTCCCATTCAAGCGGTGTGGCAACAAGACCCTGCACATTACCCCTAGGGGAATAAGGCGCAATGATTGTTTTTCCAGCGTCGTGCTGAAGGTAATCTAAATACAGGCGATTGCCCCGGTTTTTCTTTAGACGCTCTAATGTAAAAAGGTCAGGCGCTTGTTCGCATAAAAACTCACATATAAACGCTGTAAACCGTCTAGTATCGCTGTAGGTGAATGCATCTTTCTTTAAAGGGATGTAAAGTTGCAACCCTTTTCCGCCACTGGTCTTAATAAACGCTGTAAGATGCAAACCGTCTAGAAGAGCTTTAATGCGTCGTGCTGCGTCAACAGCTAGGTGAAAATCATCGACCGTTGGCGGGTCTAAATCAAAGACAATTTCTGTTGGACAATCAGTATCTCTTGTTTCAAATGGGATATGAAACTCCATGGCTAGCTGGTTACCTAGCCACATTAACGTGTTCGGATCATGACAGACGGTATAACGAATGTCATGAGCGTAATCTGTCACGACAAAGTCAGGTGCATAATCGGGTGTAGATTTTTGATAAAAAGATTCTCCTCCTGCACCATGTGGGAAACGAATTAAGGTAAGCCGCCTTTCTCGTAAAAATGGTAAGAGGAAAGGTGCCACTTGTCTTAAATAAAGTAAGTAATCCGCTTTATTGAGGTGAAGCGCAGGCACGATGGGTTTCTCGGGATGAGTCACGTCTATTTTAGGTGGGAGTGGATAGAGCTGCTTCAGCATATTTCCCCATGTACACACTGAGGGATCGGTATCCAATAAAAACGACGAAAAACGGGGCTCCCTTAGTGTCGATCCATCAAAAGAAATACACGCGATTTTGACACATATAGAAGGCGGGATTTCATAATATGTTGCCCCTACAGGATGTCCTTCTGTTTGAAATAAAGACCGAAGTGTTTGTTCTTCTTCTTTGGAAAAGCCATGTTTAAATTGCACTACTTCTAACAGTTCATCTTCATGATAAATACAGCCTTGAAAGTAGCCATTATCATGATTAAATTGAGTCACAATAACGGAAGCAAAACGCCAATTTTTCATTTTAAGCCATTCTTTAGATCGTGTATTGTCAAGCCATTTGCTGCCTGTCTTTTTTGCCACAATGCCTTCCGTTAAATACGTTTGCATTAACTCTCTTATGTCATCTGGATGACGATGTGTTTGGATGACTTGAATGTGAGATGGGTGATCTAGTTGAACGTAAGGAGGCAGATTTGCTTCATGGAAAAGTTGTAGAAGCTTTTCTTTTCTCTCAGTAAGGGGCAAGTGATTGATGACGTTTCCGTTACACTTCAATAGATCAAATACGATGAAGTGACATGGAAACCGCTGAGACTGTAAAGCGATTGTTTCTTTGTTTTTTAATCGTCCTCTTTGTTGAACCTTTGCAAAATCACTCTCATGCTCACTTAGTAAATAAACCAATTCTCCATCTAGTGTCATGGGTAAAAAAGAAGCTAGCTGTTCTTTTAACTGATGACACTGATCAATGATTTCGGGAAATTGTTCATTGAGTCGTTTTCCCGCTCTACTTTCTAGGCGAATCTCGTCTTTCTCCCACATGAGAATGGTGCGAAAACCATCATATTTTAATTCATATAACCAGTCACGTCCTATTGGCATCTCGTCGCTATAAGTTAATCGCATGGGCTTCATTATTCGTCACATCCTTACATCATGTCATCTTAGATTGAGTTGAAATTTTCATAAACATACATAACTCTTGTGAAAACATTACATAGTAAGGAGAAAAGAACGGAGGCGTCACGATGCATACAGTATGGAAGGGCGGCATTAGCTTTGGTTTAGTCAATATCCCAGTCAAGCTGTTTACTGCAACAGAAAACAAAGACATTAAACTAAGACAGCTTCACAAAGAGTGTCATACGCCCATTAACTATCAAAAGGTTTGTGCCCATTGCGGGGAAGAGGTAGGCCAAGATCAAATTGTCAAAGCGTATGAGTATGCCAAAAATAAATTTATTGAATTGGATGAAGAAGAGTTAGAAAAGCTGAAGAAAGAAAATGAAGAAAAGGCTGTTGAAATCATTGATTTCGTCAAAATTGAGGAAATTGACCCCATTTATTATGAAAAAAGTTATTTTTTATCGCCAGATACAGGCGGTGCCAAGGCATATTCATTACTTCGAAAAGCATTACAAGAATCGGGGAAAATTGGCGTTGCCAAGATCATGATTCGCTCAAAAGAGCAATTGGCCATTGTTAGATGCTATGAACACATCTTGCTAATGGAAACCATCCATTTCCCAGACGAGATTAGACACGTCTCAGATGTACCGAACATTCCACAAGAAGAGAACGTTGTGAAAAAAGAGCTAGATACAGCACTTTTATTAATCGAGCAATTAACCACCACATTCGATCCAGCTGCATATAAAGATGAATATAGAGAGCAACTGATGAATGTCATTGGGGATAAAATCTCTGGCGAACATACAGTTCAGCCAGAAACAAAAAAAGCTCCAGCTGCAAATGTAACCGATCTGATGGCCGCACTTCAGGCTTCAATTGACCGATCTAAACCGGCAAAAACGAAAAAAGCAGCGCCTAAGAAAAGAAAAGCCCCCGCTAAAAAAGAAAAGAATGCCTAAAGAAAAGACCGCTTGCGAGCGGTTTTTTTGGTTAACACAGTCCGCACACTGTACATCAGTTTTTTGATAAAAATAGATTTGTTTATCAGTTGGCAGTACATAAATATGTATGAAGGTGATAGAATTTTAATCAAGTGATTTTAGCAAACGGATGACCATCATCTTAATCATTCAAAACAATTTTAAAACTATGACCAAAGTATATTTATAGCAGGATGTGATGAATTGTTACGAAAAGCCTCACTTTCTTATCTTATTGCTAGCCTCATGACAATCATATTCATTTTGATTGAAATAGGCATCCGTTCAGCAGTATTTTCACCGTTTGTTCTACTAGATTCAAACAAAGAAAACAATCCAAAAGTATTCATCTCTCATTCTCTTTTTCAGGGTGATTATTTATTAACCTATCAAGATGGTTCCTTCAAAGATCTTTCGGAACCGGCCTTTCAATTAGGTGGAAAGCAAATACATTTCACAGAGATTCCATCAACGAATGGGACCAGCACGATTGAAGCAGGCAAAATAATGGAAGATGAGGCAGTGGTTTTTTTAAGGAGAGGTTTTGAACCGATTCATGAGGCGATCAACATAGAAAAGGTGTCGCATGATCCCTTTTTTACTAAATACCATCTAACGAATTTAACTGAAACGACTAAGATCGAAACAGTTTTTAAGCATAGTCCCACATTGATTACATTCATTACGTTAATAGGAATCCTTTTACCCGCTCTGTTATGTTTGTTTTTTAACCTTCATGAATCTATGAAAAACCTATTTACATTATTTATTCCTTTTATTCTTGCCATTTTTCTTCCCTTGGGATTAAATTATCATTTCTTAATGGGATATGTGCTATCCATCACAGGATCTTATGTTATAAGCATCATTCTCTCTATTCTTGTGCCCAGTTTCCTGTCAGTCTTATTGACAGCTTATTCATTTGAGTTTACGACAAAAGATTCGCCTGAAGATGTAGAAGAACATGAGGGCACATTAGAAGATTCATTTTTGATGAGTCATAGGGAACAGGTTGTTTTGTTTGGCGGCGTCACATTATCCTTGTTTTATTTCGGCTCTTATTTATTACTTCCATTGTCGTTTCAAGCGAAGATCATGGATAACCTTTTTCTGTTTTGTGCTTGGTATTTCGCACTAGTCATCTTATTTATTGTTGGGTACTCATTCATTCAAAAAGTGCTGAATCAATATGAAGTTTTACATACGGACGAATTCATGAAAATCAGCAAAGAGATTGAGGAAAAGACAAATCAAAAGGTGAAAATATGGAAAAAGAAAGGCTCGCAACACGAGGTAAATGCTTGGATCTATTCTTTTCAAGTTCCATTTTCAAGAACGGTCCATGTCTATGTGACCGAAGGGTTATTAGATGAGTTTGATTTAGAGGAAATTCGTGCGATCCTATTTCATGAGATGGGACACGCGAAGTTAAAGCACACGCATTTTACCATTTTCCTCACTTTGATTGTCACGTTACTCATGGGAATAAGTATGTATTATGCCAGACAGATTATGCTAGCCAATGGATGGTGGCAGTACATTCTCATTTTCCCAATAGGAATCATCATCATGATCTTTATGACGGAATGGCTACCAAAGAAAATCAGCCGGTTATTTGAGATTCAGGCGGACAACTTTGCGGTTTCCCATCTTGAGAATAAAACACTGTATCTCAATACTTTGATTAAATTAAGCAACTTGATTGAAGAAGAAGATGGTGATGAAAGAAAATCTGAATGGCGGGAAAGTCATCCCTCTTTCGAAAAACGAATTGAGAACATAAAGAAAATCAATCAACGTCATTGATGAATGCTACTGTGTATCTCTACACAATGATGAAACATACTTCTTGCCTCTAGTTCAATGGACATAGTAAGATGACGACATATAATTGCTGATGTAAAGGAAGCTGCTGATGGAAATAAAGACAACTGCACAAAAGAAATCAATTGCACTACCACTTGTCATTTCAATCATTGCGATTTCGTTTTCTGCCATTATTGTCAAATGGTCGAGTGCGCCTGCTGCTATTTTAAGTATGTACCGAATGATGTTTGCGGCAGTTTTGATGCTTCCGTTTATTTTGCCGCGTAAGAAAGAATTTCTCTCGATGAAGAGGAGAGACTGGTTTTTCTTATGTATATCAGGTTTCTTTTTAGGGCTCCATTTTGTGTTGTGGTTTGGCTCACTGAAGCTGACCACAGTGGCCAGCTCTACAATCATCATCGCTCTACAACCGATGGTGTCCTTAATAGGCGGTTTCCTTCTTTTCCGAGAACGAACAACGATGTCTGCGATCTTGACGATGTGTGCGGCGATTGTTGGTGCCCTGATGATTGGCTGGGGAGATATCGGGCATAGCCAGCAAGCAATTGTTGGAGACATTTTATCCTTTTTAAGTGTGATCGCGGTTGTTTGTTATTTATTAATCGGACAACAAGCCGTAAGAAAAATATCTCATTGGATTTATAGTTTTTGTGTGTTTGGTTTTGCCGGCCTTTTTTTAATTTTATTCAACCTGCTTCAGCAAACACCGTTTATAGGCTATCCGGGTAAAGAATGGGGAATCTTTTTATTGCTCGCCATTATTCCTACGATGTCTCATGTCATTAACAATTGGCTGTTAACTTATGTGAATGCCACAACCATTTCCATGAGTATTCTTGGCGAACCTGTCGGGGCAACGATCCTGGCTGTATGGCTACTTGGAGAGAAAGTCACTCTGTTTCAAATGTTCGGCGGACTTCTTGTCCTTTTAGGTGTCTTTGTCTTTTTGATGCAGCAGCGTCAGGGGATCGTCATGAAAACAAAAAAATCCGGTTAATTTCCGGATTTTTTATTCTTTTACATCGTCTTTTTCAATTACTTTGTTCAATCTTTCCTCCACTTTCTTCAATTCTAGTCGTTTTCTTCTAATCATTCGAAACGTGATGACAATCATAGTCATGATCGCAGCAATGAAAAGAAGAGAGAACACTTGAAATAGAAAATCTCCCATGTTAAATGCCATTTTCTCTCCATTAGACATACGTAAAACCTCCCTTTTTCTATCTATATATTACCATATTCAATAAAAGATTGAGATTTATCCATTATTTATCTATAATAGGTAAAATATCACTCATTAAAGGAGAACCAATATGAGAACATTAGTCCTATTACGAGGTCTCCCGGGCGTAGGTAAATCAACGTGGATCAAAGAGCAAGGCTTAGAACCATATACATTATCAGCTGATCAGATCCGTCTGTTGACTCAGCCACCACAGTTATCAGTCAATGGGAAACCAGAGATTACAAGCAAACACGACCATAAAGTCTGGTCTTTATTATTTGATTTACTCACAGCCCGAATGGAACGTGGAGACTTTACTGTCATTGATGCGACACATATTACGAGTAAATCGATTTCACAATATAAGTCGTTGGCGACTTCATATCGTTACAGGGTGTATGTTGTCGATTTCACACAAGTGCCACTTGAAACAGCTCTGTTGCAAAATCGCTCACGAGAGCCGCATAAAGTTGTGCGCGAGTCTGTTTTGTATCAAATGAATGAACGGTTAAAAACAGAAAAAGTTCCGTCATGGGTAACCGTCTTACAGCCAGAGGAATATTCGGATGTGATGACCTATCAACCTAGGTCTTTTGATCAATATGAGGCTGTTCATGTGTTCGGAGATATTCACGGTTGTTATACAGCCCTTCGCACGTATTTGCAAGGAGATATTAAAGAAAACGAACTTTATATTTTTGCAGGCGATTTGCTTGATAGAGGAATAGAAAACAAGGAAGTCTTAGAATGGATGCTTGCACATAGAGAATGCCGGAATGTCATCGTGATTGAAGGCAATCATGATCAGCATTTATATCGATTTGCACATGGTGAAAAAGTAAGAAGCAATATGTTTAATCGTCATACTGCACCAGAAATTGAAGCAGCTGGCATTGATTTAAAAGAATTAAGGAAATTTGTCAGAACGTTTCATCAGTTGGCCTATTTTACGTACCATGGGCAGACATATCTTGTGACCCACGGTGGGCTTTCTCATTTGCCAATGGAACTTCTGCATGTCTCGACTCAGCAGCTCGTTCACGGAGTAGGTGAATACTCAGATGACATTGATCATTTATTTGTACAAAATACTTCTGGAATGGACATCATTCAAATACACGGACATCGTAACTTATACAGATTGCCTATAAAAGCAGCAGAAAGATCGTATAATCTGGAAGGTCAGGTTGAATTTGGTGGACAGCTACGGGTGTTGAACATCACAGCTGACGGAATTAAGACGCATGAAATTGATAATTCTGTCTATAAAGCCTCTGAGAAAACACGAACGGCTGCTGTTCACCCAGACATTACGCTAGATGACTTTTTAGACCACTTAGACCAACATGAATATGTACAAGAATTAAAGCTACCACATCATATCTCGTCTTTTAACTTTACTAAGAAAGCATTTAGCGAGAGACGATGGGATGATGTAAATGTGAAAGCAAGAGGTTTGTTTGTCAATATGATCTCTAAGCAAATTGTATCTAGAAGCTACAATAAATTTTTTAATATTGATGAGCGGCCTGAAACTAGAATGCAGCATTTGGTGAATCATCTACAATTCCCTGTCACCGTATATGATAAAGCAAATGGATATTTAGGAACTGTTGGCTACAACGAAATGGAAGACGAATTGGTGTTTACATCCAAATCGTATACGTCACATGTCAAACAAAATCAGCATGCCTCTTGGGTAGAAGATCTCTTTTATGAAACGTTTGACGAGGTGCAGGCTGACTATATCAAATCGTACGTGCGTGACAATCAAGTATCTCTTGTGTTTGAAGTAATTTTGCCACATAAAGATCCGCACATTATCTCATATGATCAAGATCAACTGATCTTATTAGATATTGTAAAACGTCAAATGACCTATGAAAAATCGCCATTTGCAGAGGTGAAGAGATTGAGTACAGAACTCGGAATATGTTGCAAACAGGAAGTGGCTGTTTTTCACGATTGGACGTCTTTCTATAAATGGTATCAAGAGGTATCGCAAGATCATTCGATCAAAGAAGAGGGCTATGTGATAGAGGATCACCAAGGATTTATGACAAAATTAAAACTCCCTTATTATCAATTCTGGAAGCAGATGCGCTCCATTAAACAGCGTGTGGCTCAGAAACGCCCGACGCAAAAATATATGCAGGCTTTGCAAACAGCGGAGCAAGCTAGATTTTACACATGGCTTCTAGAACAAAACACAGAGAATGTGAGAAACAGTTCCATTATTGAATTGCGATCACAATTTATGCAACAGGAAGTCGCCCATTTGAATAATGATGAAATAAATGCATAGTCTAAAGAGAGTCTTTTCTAAAGAAAAGGCTCTCTTTGATGTCATTGAAAGGTGGGAATCAAATGCCTGATCATGTGGAAGTGATACTTCGGACAACGTTTGCTTTTTCTATATTATTTGGTGGTGCACGCCTGCTCGGAAAGCAGACCATTGCCCAAATGAATCTATTTGATTTTATAGCCGCTATCAGCTTAGGCTCAATTGCGGCGAACCTTGCATTTAATACGGCATTGCCATTTCATCATACAACGATTTCTTTTGTGACGCTTGTATTTATTATTTATGTCATTGCGATGTTGGCATTAAGAAGTCGAAAAATCAGAGGATTGATGGCTGGAAAACCGACGCTCCTCATACAAAACGGCAAAATTCTTGAAGAAAATATGAAAGGGATGAGATATACGCTGGATTATTTAAACCAACAACTCAGAGAAAAAGATGTGTTTGATATTCGTGAGGTTGAATTTGCGATGATTGAAACAGATGGACATATGTCCTTGAAAAAGTATCCATCATTTGAAAACGTGACAAGAAAAGACCTTAACTTATGGATGAATGCAGATCATTATATGCCAATTGAAGTCATTATGGATGGGAAACTCATTTTGAAAAACATAGAAGAGAATCAATTGAGCGAACAGTGGGTTCATGAAGAACTCCAAAAAAGGCAACTTACGTTAGAAGAGGTGATGTATGCTGTTCGTGCAAGTAACGGCAGTTTATATATTGATACATACGACGATCACATTCATTCTCCGATAGATCAAGAATGAATAGATAGTGCCAAGTCACCCGTATGTCACAAAACTTCCAAATTTTTTAAGTCCTTTGGATGTAGCGGTTACTAGGTATCATTTCTCAATTATTATTATTTTCAGAAAATGTAGTGACGTCACCAAATAAGTGTGTTTAAGTATAAATGGAAGAAATTAAAATACAAATATAATATATTCTATGCGGAATGAACGTTCATTCCTAAAAAGGAGAGGATAAAAAAATGACCGTCCCGGCTGATAAACAAGAACAGATCATGAAGGCTTCCCTTGAGTTGTTTATTGAACGAGGATTTGATGGCACCACAATGCCGATGATTTCAAAAAGAGCAAACGTCGGAGCGGGAACCATTTATCGATATTTTGATAGCAAGGAAGCACTCGTTAATATTTTATATCAGCGAAGTCTCTCTGCATTTATCGAAAAAATGAACACGAACAGCCCAGATCCGAAAGCAAGTATGAGGGAATACTTCAAGCATGTATTTTATTGCTTGGTATTGTTTACAAAGGAAAATCCAAGCGGTTTATACTTTTTAGAAATTGATAAGCGGTCCCATTATTTAGATGAGACAAGTAAAGAAAAGATGCAGCAGCTGTTAGATGAATTGTTTCTCATCTTTGAGGAAGGTCGAAAAGATGGCATCCATCCGAATCTTTCAGGAAGAACCATCTTATCTATTGTATTTGGCGCCTTTGTGCAGCTACATAAACAAATACTTGCTGAGGAAAAGGAGCCAACCATCGAATTTTTAGAAGAAATTGAACAATGTTTATGGCGCGCGATTAGCGTTGCATCATCATAAAAGGGGAGTAGGCACATGAAACAAGCATCAATCATTCCAAAACCAAAAACATATGGCCCTTTAAAAAATATCCCACTATTAAAAAAGGGAGAGCTTTCCCAAACCTTTTGGCGTTTGGCAGATGAATTAGGGCCGATCTTTCAATTTGAATTTACAGGGCAAACAACCATTTTTGTCTCAAGTCATGAACTTGTAAGTGAAGTGTGTGATGAAAGCCGGTTTGATAAATATGTTGGCATTAGTCTTGAGAAAGTAAGAGCCTTTGCAGGGGATGGATTATTTACTAGCTGGACAGATGAACCGAACTGGAAAAAGGCACACCACATTTTAATGCCAGCCTTTAGTCAGCAAGCAATGAAAGGGTATCATCATATGATGCTGGATATTGCCACACAACTTGTTCAAAAATGGCAAAGAACGGGCCATGATGAGGAGATTGAAGTAGCTGAAGATATGACAAAACTCACGCTGGATACCATCGGACTGTGTGGTTTTGATTATCGTTTTAACAGTTTTTATAAAGAAAATCAGCATCCATTTATTGAAAGTATGTTAAATGGGTTAAACGAAGCGATGGATCAATCCAGCCGATTACCGATTGCTGATAAACTCATGATCAAAAGAAAAAAAGAATTTGTGCAAAATGTCGATTTTATGAAGGATCTAGTGGATGACATTATTAAGGAGCGTAAGCAACAAAACGTGAAAGGAGACGATTTGCTGTCTCTGATGCTGCATGCAACGGATCCTGAAACAGGAGAGAGGTTGTCGGATGAAAATATCCGTTATCAGATCATTACCTTCTTAATAGCAGGTCATGAAACGACAAGTGGTTTACTCTCATTTGCGATTTATTTCTTACTGAAGAATCCGGACAAATTAAAAAAGGCGGTTCAAGAAGCGGATGAGGTGCTTCAAGGTGGAATGCCAACGTTCAAACAAGTACAAAAGCTAAAGTACACACGCATGGTTTTAAATGAAGCCCTCCGCCTTTGGCCGACTGCTCCGGCTTTTATGCTCTATGCGAAAGAGGACACGGTCATCGGAGGGGCATATCCAATTGAAAAAAATCAAAGCGTCGGCGTGCTACTTCCTAAATTGCACCGAGATCCATCAGTTTGGGGCCATGATGCGAATGAGTTTAAACCAGAGCGTTTTATGCATCCAGAAAAAATTCCACAGCATGCTTATAAACCATTTGGAAATGGACAGCGTGCATGTATCGGTATGCAATTCGCCCTTCATGAAGCGACGATGGTACTGGCGATGGTACTGCATCATCTTGAGTTGATTGACCATACATCATATGAGCTCGATTTAAAAGAGTCTCTCACGATTAAACCGAACGACTTTAAAATCAAAGTAAGACCACGAAAACAACAGTTTTTTATGTTGCCTCCAAAAGAGGAAAAGAAAAAAAGTGACACTTCTGCACAATCAAAAGTAGCTAGTCATGGAACACCTCTACTGGTCTTATATGGATCGAATCTAGGAACAGCACAGCAAATCGCCAATGAATTTGGAGACGTTGGGAAAGCGAAAGGCTTTGATGTGACCATTGCCCCACTGGATGAGTATGCAGGCAAATTACCAGAGGATGGAGCTGTTCTGATTGTGACGGCATCATATAACGGGCATCCGCCTGACCATGCAACACAATTCGTGGAATGGCTGACACAAGATAAAGCGCAGGATTTATCAAACGTGAAATTTGCTGTTTTTGGATGTGGTGATCGAAATTGGGCAAGCACGTACCAGCGCATTCCTCGACTCATTGATGAATTACTGGAGAAAAAGGGAGCAAAACGTGTGGCAACATTAGGCGAAGGTGATGCTAGCGGTGATATGGATGAGGAGAAAGAAACATTTCAACAATCTATATTTCAAGTACTTGCAAAAGAATTTGATTTGACTTACCAAGAGAAAAATCAGGAAACACCAAGCTTAATGTTTGATTATACGAATGAATTAGTCGAACGTCCGGTTGCAAAAGCATATGGTGCCTTTTCAGCCGTTGTATTGAAAAATCGAGAGTTACAAACCGAAAATAGTCCGCGGCAAACAAGGCATATCGAATTGAAATTACCGCAAGGAAAACAATACAAAGAAGGAGAACACATCGGTATCCTACCGAAAAACCGTGAAGCTCTCGTGCAGAGGGTGACCAAACGATTTAAATTAGATCCTGAAAAATACATTAAGCTGTCGTCTGAAAAACAGGTCAGTCACTTGCCGTTAGGACAGCCGATTCAAATCAAAGACTTGCTGGCATCGCATGTTGAACTTCAAGAACCTGCGACACGTACGCAGCTAAGAGAGCTCGCCAAATATACGGTTTGTCCACCTCATCGCATCGAGCTTGAACAGATGGCTGGAGAATCTTATCAAGAAGCGATATTAAAGAAACGTGTCACGATGCTCGATTTACTAGAACAATATGAAGCATGTGAGCTACCATTTGTGCACTTTTTATCGTTATTAGCAGGGTTGAAGCCGCGTTATTATTCTATTTCCAGCTCTCCGAAGGTAGACGAACAACGAGTTAGTATTACAGTAGCCGTTGTGAAAGGCGAAGCTTGGAGTGGTCTAGGGGAGTATGCTGGCGTCGCATCAACTTATTTATGCGACGTTGAAGAAGGGGAAGAAGTGGCTTGCTTCTTACATGCCTCACAAACAGGATTTGAATTGCCCCCTACATCAGAAATACCGATGATTATGATCGGTCCTGGAACAGGTATTGCACCTTTTAGAGGGTTTATTCAAGCGAGAGAAAAATGGCAAAGTGAAGGAAAACAACTAGGGGAAGCACATCTTTATTTTGGTTGTCGCCACCCGAAAGAAGATCATCTTTATGTTGATGAAATGCAGCAAGCAGAGAATCAAGGTGTTGTCATCACTCACACGGCATACTCTCGCTATAACGGGGAAAAAGTATATGTTCAAGACTTGCTGAAAAAAGATGGAGCGATGCTGATCGCATTACTTGATCAAGGTGCATATCTGTATATTTGCGGAGATGGAAAAGCCATGGCGCCAAATGTAGAACTTACGTTATTGGAGATGTATCAAAAGATCAAACAGTGTACAAAAGAAGAAGCTGAACATTGGCTCACATCACTTACGAATGAAAATAGGTATGTAAAAGATGTATGGAGTTGAGCTAGCCAGAAAACCGCCCAAAAGGCGGTTTTTTTGTTTAAATTGGAAAGAGATAGAATGATGAAGAGAATGAAAGATTCAAAACACCTATTTTATAAATGTAAATTTTGTAAAAAATAAGAATATTCTCTCATTTACTCTAATATGAAACAATCGTATGATTTTTAATATAGGACATTAAGGAGGAATATGATGAAAAGTGTGAAAAAATTAATCCCTTCGTTACTCGTTTTTGGTGCTTTAAGTGTGCCTAGTTTTGCCCATGCAACATCTGATTCAGTGCTAACGTCTGATTATGACATGGTGACTTCTGACGGAAAAGTAATCCCTTCTAGTGAATTCCACAAAGATATCAAAGCCCCATCATCCTTCAACAGAGTTGATGACCTCTCTTCCACTGTTGGCGAAAAAGTAAAACCACTGTCTAAATATCTAAAAGACTTTCAAACAAAAGTTGTCATTGGAGAAGATGGCCGAACAAAAGTAGCGAATACAAGAGTAGCACCCTACAATTCGATTGCCTATATTACGTTTGGAGGATCTAGCTGCACAGGAACATTGATTGCCCCAAACAAAATTTTGACAAATGGACATTGTGTGTACAATACATCCACGAGAAGTTATAGTGCAAAGGGTTCTGTCTATCCAGGGATGAATGATGGAACGGCCGTCAACGGTTCAGCGAATATGACCGATTTCTATGTGCCAAGTGGATATATTAATACTGGCGCTAGTCAATACGATTTTGCAGTGATTAAAACCAATACCAATATCGGAAATACAGTTGGTTACCGTTCCATCCGTCAGGTGACGAACATTGCAGGAACGACTATTAGAATTTCTGGCTATCCAGGTGATAAGATGCGATCAACTGGCAAAGTATCACAGTGGGAGATGTCAGGTCCTGTGACGAGAGAAGATGCGAATCTAGCATACTATTCAATTGACACATTCGGTGGCAATTCTGGATCTGCCATGCTAGATCAAAATCAACAAATTGTTGGTGTCCATAATGCAGGGTACTCAAATGGTACGATCAACGGTGGACCAAAAGCCACTGCTGCCTTTGTTGAATTTATCAACTATGCGAAAGCACAATAATAATAGACTAAAAAGCTTGTTTCCATTGATGGGGACAAGCTTTTTTATTTTTAGCATGCGTGATCATCTATTAATCTGTCACATTCGCCTCCATGCTGCCTGATCTGTTCACATGTTTTTGAAGTTCACTCATACATTAAAAATGACTGATTTTCTTTAGGTCAATGTTGTCATGAAGTTGTATGGGGAGGTTTCATGTTCTTGATAAGAAAAAGCTGGTTTTCTGCTGCGATTCTATGCTTTGTGTTATGGTTGGGCTTTATTTTAGTCGGTTTTGGTGAGGAGCAGAGGGCAACAGGTGCTGATCGGTATGATCATGTCATTCAATTTCCGAAGGATCGTTATCCTGAAACAGGTGGACATATTCAAGAAGCGATTCGTAAAGGGCATTCAGATGTGTGTACCATTGACAGGAATGGAGCAGATAGCCGAAGACAAGAATCATTGAAAGGCATTCCGACGAAACCTGGATTTGACCGAGATGAATGGCCGATGGCAGTGTGTCTTGAAGGAGGGAAGGGGGCAAGTGTCAAATATGTCAGTCCTTCAGATAATAGAGGTGCTGGTTCATGGGTAGGACACCAAATAAATCCTTATGCTGATGGACAGAGAATCTTATTCATCGTCAAATAAAGGTGTGTATCATAGGGCCCTTGAAGGGTCTTTTTTATTGAGAATGACAGCGTATTCGAGCTGGCAGAAACAAAACATTGGATGGTACAATCAATATGTCGTGACTGACTAGAAGAAATTTGAAGGGACATCTGTTTATGGAGCAAAACCGTGAATTATACGATTTTTTCATGCAACATGCGGCGGGATTGACTGAAAGATGGTATGAGTCAATTGAGGATGATGACCCTGAATCGATTTATCGATCAACAGATTCCGGTATCATTGCAGAGCTGAAACGGCAAAATCAAGATTACTATCAGCATTTTATCCGTGCGTTAATTGAAGAAAAGACGTATTTACATACTGAGTTTAAGAAGTGGTCTGAAGATTTAGCGAGTGATCCGAAGCATTTAAATACACCACTAGACTATGTCGTCAGGGAATATATGTCCAATCAAAAGATCGTCCTGCATTATGTAAAAGAATTTATCAAACAGCGTCAAGGAAATATTGACATTGATCGGATTTTTTATTGGTATGATTTAATTGCGGAGGCATTTAATATCTCTATTCATGTGTTTATTCAGCAATATGTGAAAAATACCACCGAAAAATTAATGGCACAGAGGGATTTGATTTATGAACTAAGTTCTCCTGTCATTGTCTTAAAAAAACATATTGCTTTACTGCCATTAGTAGGGGATATTGACACAGCGAGGGCGAAATTCATTCTTGAAAATACGTTACAGGAATGCTCGCAAAAAGGTGTACAGCATTTGTGCCTTGATCTGTCAGGAGTTGTGATGATTGATACGATGGTTGCACAAGAAATTTTTCATCTGATGACATCCCTTCGTTTGATTGGCGTGGAGACGATCATTTCAGGGATTCGACCAGAAATTGCCCAAACAGCCGTTCAATTAGGGCTTCCATTGAATGAACTCCGTACGGCATCATCGCTTGCACATTCACTTGATCGAATCGCTGATTTGTCATCTAAATAAAAAAACAGGCCTGTAAGAAACGGCCTGTTTTTTATTTAGATGACAGCATCGAATTGGGTTACTTTCCATTCATTTTGCTCTTTTTTATAGGTGACGGTACGTTTTACTTTACGTCCGTCGAGGGTTGGTACTGTAAACTCATATGTGCGAAGATCACTTTTCTTAGAAACGAGTTTCGGTGTTGCTTTGTTCCAGTTCAGCATGTTGTCGCCGTCGCCGATTGGAACCGCCATTTTACCTTTATGGACAATGAACTGATAGTCTTTTAACCCAAAAGTAATCGCATCTTTTGTGAAAACTTCTGATAAATAGTGATTTAGCTTTTTCTTCGTATCAAATGTTTTAGCAAGGTAGTTGTAAGTCATGTCTTTGTAAGTAAATGATTTTAATTTGTAATCAGTATGTTCATTGACTTTGTAGCCTGACATAGCACTCCAAAAATGTTCTCTTGCATCTAGAGCAATATGTAACGCTTCTTTATTCGTCAAGTTGTTATGTTTCTTGGAAGCGGCCAGTGTCGTTGTTTGTAATGAGATGATTAGCATGATTGCAGTGAATAAAACAAATAATTTTTTCAAGGCGAATGCCCCCTTTTCGAAATGAAAACTTCTTATATTACAAATGTTACAATAATTACAGTTAGATTACAAGTATTAAATGTAAATGTTTTTTGTTTCGTTTGCTGATATCTATATAACGTTTGAGCGGCATAAAAAGTTCCCATTTTTTAAAATTTTCGTCTTATTCATCATTTAACCGTTCTAAATGGGAATAAAACCTCTTTTTAACATATTTCTCGTTTAAGTCCCAACACTCTTTTACGTCCGGCACATATAATGTCGTGATGAAAGTCTAAGAAAGTGGTGTTTAAGTATGTATCAATCATATGAAGATGTGTGGAATGGATACCCATATGACGGGCACGTATTTGGGTGGCGAACGTTACCAGTACCTCCAGTAGGAGGATTTCCTATGTTTCCAATTGGAGGAGTTGGTTCAGGGCAAGGGATTGGCGGACAGTCGGCTCCACCAGCTCCCTCACCGCAAATTCTTTCACAGTATCAGCAAGCGGTTTCTCAGCCACAAAGTATGCAGAGCCTCATTTCACAACAAAGTATCGGCGGGCAGCAAACGGTTCAATTTGCTGCGGGTTGTAATAGACGTTGGACCATCGTATTCCTAAGAAACGGTCAAGTATTATTAATGTTTGTACTATCTTCACAGCCTTTTGGACGTACAACGGGCTTTATATGGCCAAACTTTACATTTGGTTCCTTCCCGAGCTCAAGGATTCTAGCATATTCTTGTTCTTAAAAAAAACCGGACTTCATCCAAGAAAGATGAAGTCCGGTTTTTTAATGAATATTTCTAAATACACCAATCACTTTACCTAGTATACTCACATTCTGTAAAATAATCGGTTCCATTGATGGGTTTTCTGGCTGTAATCTAAAGTGCGTATCTTCCTTATAAAAGCGTTTGACTGTCGCTTCATCTTCCTCTGTCATGGCTACTACGATATCCCCATTGTTGGCGGTGCTTTGCTGACGGACAATGACATAGTCCTTGTCCAATATGCCTGCATCAATCATACTTTCTCCCATAATTTCAAGCATAAAGATCTGTTCATCTGGCGTTGCATATGTTTCAGGAAGAGGGAAGTACTCTTCTACATTTTCGACAGCGGTAATAGGTAAACCCGCTGTGACTTTTCCGATGACTGGAACATTCATCACAGGACTCTTTGGAATATTCAATTCCTCTTCATCTAGTACTTCAATTGCTCTAGGTTTTGTCGGATCTCTTCTAATTAAGCCTTTTGTTTCTAGTCTAGCTAAATGTCCATGAACCGTTGAGCTAGATGCTAGACCGACCGCTTCACCAATTTCACGAACGGAAGGGGGATAGCCCTTGCTTTTTACTTCGTCTTTGATGAATTTTAGGATATCGAGTTGTCTTTTTGATAGCTTCGTCATCTTTTGCACCTCAAAACGTCAATTTTAAAGAAATTATAGCATGTTTTTCCTCGTAGTACAAACATAGGTTCGAAAAAACCATTTGACAGAAACGTTTGTTCGTATTTATAATAAATTCGAAACGAACACACATTCTATTAAGGGAGATGACATTATGACGTTAAAAGAATCTATCATATTTATTGGACTATTCACATTCATCGTTGGCGTATTTCTCTCACTTATTGCCGTCACAAGCCATAATGATACAAATCAATATGTTAAAATAGAGGTTCAATCAGGTGATACACTTTGGGGCATAGCTGATCAAGTAAACGACAGCAAATCAATCGATAAGAATTCATTTATTGATTGGGTGACCAAACAAAATGATCTAGTCTCAACGGACATTCAGCCAGGAGATATCCTTGTCATACCTGTCAAAAAAGAGCATCCAGTCGTATATGAACTCGCAACAGTCCAGTAGAAAGGTCGATTGATGACATGAATGCAATGATTTATGCGAGAGTCAGTACTGTAAAAGAAGAACAGGAAACCTCGTTAAAAAGACAAGAAGAAGAGCTATTAGCTTTAGCTAGTTCTCACAAGATGAACGTCGTTAAAGTGATTAAAGAAAAAGCAAGTGGATACGATCTAGATCGTGATGGTGTTTTTGAAATGCTTGCGACATTAAAGGAAGAGTCAATTGATGCAGTATTAATTCAAGATGAGACACGACTCGGTAGAGGACAAGCAAAAATCGCACTCCTTCATTGTCTATTTAAAGAAAAAGTCAAAGTGTATAGTGTATTTCATAGAGGAGAGCTAGAGCTTTCAGAAGCAGATGAAATGGTCATTGAGATCGTAGGGATCGTAGAGGAATACCAACGGAAAATCCATAATTTAAAAATAAAACGCGGCATGAAAAGAGCAATTGAGCGCGGCTACCAGCCTGAACGCAACTTAAAACATAAGGAGCAAGCACCTGGACGTGAGCGTATTGAGGTGCCGATTTCCGAGATTGTTCGATTAAGAAAAAACAACATGACCTTTGCTGAAATTGCTGTGACGCTTCAAGCGCTCGGTTTTGATATTTCGAAAGCAACCGTACATAGAAGGTATCAGGAATACGAAAAGAATCTTACGTAAAGTTTGAATTGTTGTAAATGTAAAAGATATTTAGTAGTATGTAGAGAAAAAGTTTTAAAGGAGTTTGTCATGATTTCTAAAGAACAGCTTGCAAGGATCAATGAGCTTTCAAAAAAATCGAAAGAGATCGGTTTATCGGACGCTGAAAAAACGGAGCAAAAGCAATTAAGAGAAGAATACTTAAAAGCTTTTCGTTCTTCTATGAAAAATACACTAAAAACTGTTAAAATCGTCGATCCAGAAGGAAATGACGTCACACCAGAAAAGTTAAAAAAAGAAAGAGATCAAAATCTTCATTAAGAAGATCATTTCTTTATTATTGAAAAGATGGGAGAAATATTCTCATCTTTTTCATTTTTGTATAAGTTTTTCATCAATTGAGAAACTAAATGTGATAATTTACTTCTTTTTCAGCGTGAAATAGTTGTGAAAAAAGGACAGTAGATTTATGATAATGTTGTACACAAGTTACGGAAGGGGATTTATATGGAAACGATTGAACTGAAATCTATTGCAACAATACGTACGCTATCCATAGACGCAATTGAAAAAGCAAATTCGGGTCACCCTGGAATGCCGATGGGTGCAGCTCCTATGGCTTATGCATTATGGACGAATCACTTAAACGTAAGTCCGCAAAACCCAAATTGGTTTAACAGAGACCGTTTTGTATTATCAGCGGGACATGGTTCTATGCTTTTATATAGCATGCTTCATTTAAGCGGATACAACCTTAGCATCGAAGATTTAAAAGAATTCCGCCAATGGGGAAGTAAAACACCTGGACATCCTGAATATGGACACACAGAAGGTGTCGATGCGACAACAGGTCCTTTAGGACAAGGAATTGCGATGGCTGTTGGAATGGCACTTGCAGAAAGACACCTAGCTGAAACATATAACAAAGACAAATTTAATGTTGTGGACCACTATACATACAGTATTTGTGGAGACGGTGACTTAATGGAGGGGATTTCCTCTGAAGCTGCTTCACTTGCTGGTCATTTAGGCTTAGGTCGATTAATTGTTCTTTACGATTCAAACGACATTTCTTTAGATGGCGATTTAGATCGTTCATTCTCTGAAAACGTAAAAAATCGTTTCGAAGCAATGAATTGGGAAGTCCTTTATGTGAAAGACGGAAACAACATTGAAGAACTAACAGCTGCTATTGAAAAAGCCAAACAAAGCACAGACAAACCGACATTGATTGAAGTAAAGACAACAATCGGATTCGGTTCTCCAAACCGTGCTGGCACATCTGGTGTGCATGGTGCACCACTTGGCAGTGAGGAAACCAAGTTGACGAAGGAAGCATATTCTTGGACGTTTGAACAAGATTTCCACGTTCCTTCTGAAGTTTATGAACATTTCCAAACAGTTGTAAAAGACGCTGGAGCGAAGAAAGAAGCAGCGTGGAATGAGTTGTTTGAAGCATATGAAAAAGAATACCCTGAACTCGCAGCCCAATTAAAGCTTGCGATTGAAGGAAAGCTACCTGAAAATTGGGATCAAGACATTCCGGTTTATGAATCGGGTTCAAGTCTCGCTTCACGTGCTTCTTCTGGGGAAGTATTGAACGGCATTGCAAAGCAAGTACCTTTCTTTATTGGAGGATCTGCTGACCTTGCGGGATCAAATAAAACAACGATTCAACATACAGAAGACTTTGGAAAAGACAATTACGCTGGCAAGAATATCTGGTTCGGTGTCAGAGAATTTGCGATGGGTGCGGCTTTAAACGGTATGGCACTCCACGGTGGTCTACGTGTATTTGGTGGAACATTCTTTGTTTTCTCCGATTACTTAAGACCAGCGATTCGACTTGCTGCATTAATGGGGCTTCCAGTAACGTATGTCTTTACTCACGATAGTATTGCAGTTGGAGAAGATGGCCCAACGCATGAGCCAGTTGAACAGCTTGCTTCATTACGTGCGATGCCAAATCTTTCTGTGATTCGTCCTGCAGATGGAAACGAAACAGCTGCAGCATGGAAACTCGCTGTTTCTTCTACGGATAAACCAACAGCGCTAGTTTTAACGCGTCAAAACCTTCCGACGATTGACCAAGCACCTGAAAAAGCATACGAGGGTGTAGAAAAGGGTGGATACGTAGTAGTTGAAGCAGCAGATGCACAGCCAGAAGCGCTTCTACTTGCTTCAGGATCTGAAGTCGGTTTAGCAATTGAAGCTCAAAAGGCCCTTGAAAAAGAAGGCATCCGCGTCTCTGTTGTGAGTCTTCCAGCATGGGATCGCTTTAATCAACAATCCGACGAGTATAAAGAGTCAGTTCTTCCGCAATCAGTGAGAGCACGTATTGCCATTGAAATGGGTGCTTCATTAGGCTGGGAGCGTTACACTGGGCTTGACGGTGATGTGATTGCGATTGATAAATTTGGTGCTTCAGCACCAGGTGAAACCATCATGGAGAAATACGGATTTACTGTTAGCAATATCGTAAGCCGTGTGAAAGCAAAGCTGAATAAATAAATCGACTCGCTTTCATGCAGGATGTTTGCAGAGCATGTTCATCAGCTCTGCAAACATTTTTCTTTTTTCTTGTTTTTTTGACAAAACTAGTTCCTTCTCGCTTCATATATAGACAATTCTTTCTTTCACATTTTTGTATAATACAAGCATTAAATGAGATTGACGAAATGTGAAAGGAAGGGATTGACATGGAACGCCATTATTATATTTATTGGATTGAGGATGAATTTGCCAATCATTATTTTGGTAGAGAGTCTATTTTGTTTCATTTGTTTGAGTCGTTACACTGGACGAACCGAAGTGACGATGAGTTGGTGATGCTTGTGAAGCAAGTGGATTATGTAACGAAACGAATCCCTGCTTTTCATATGCATCAACGATTAATGAGTCATTTAACAAATATTCACTATACGCAGATTGGGTCCATTTATAGTGCCTCTTTACCAGGCGGAAAAGGGACTGCGGCATTTATCATCAAAGATCGTTATATTCAAATGTCCGCTACAGGCAGCTATGAGGCGGAAACGGTGTTTTTTGAAGTACTGAGAAAAATTAGTCCTTGCTTCCTAGCCATGGACTTTGGATCGAAAAAGCATGGGTGGCTCAATCCTGTCAAAGTAAGGAATTTTGTTTAAAAAAATAAAAATGAACGTGAAATGTTGTATAATCACCTTTTGTTTAGTACACTTTATACGATACAACATGAAGGAGGAAGAATTATGGATTTATGGGTTGGCATCCTTGTAGGCGTTGTTGCATTGCTTGCAGGAGTTGCACTCGGATTCTTTATTGCTCGTAAGTATATGATGAGCTATTTGAAAAAGAATCCACCAATTAATGAACAAATGCTTCGAATGATGATGATGCAAATGGGCATGAAACCGTCCCAAAAGAAAATCAATCAAATGATGAAAGCCATGAACAACCAAGCGAAATAATACGTCAGATATTATGATCATAGATGGAACATGGTAATAAAGGATGGACAAGCGATGTCTAGAATTTATTAAAGTCACCTTCATCAAACGCTTAAAACCACTGTACTTGCATAAACGAGCAGGGAAGGTGGTTTTTTATATGGCGTGACGATGAACAAAGTCGTACAACAAAAACCCCTCCGTTAAGAGGGGCTTTTGCATCGTTTATCTTCAATACATATCAACTGTTCTGACATTTAGCGGCACGGTGTGTATGTCAATAGATATGATTAGTTGGCTGAGTTGGAATGTAAGTGTCGTTGATATTGTAAGAGGAGATGATCTAGCTGCTGGCTATGTTCTATCGTCACTGTGGATGTCATCCCATTATGCAAGACAACTTTCATCAGCTCTTCTCTTTTTTCTTCAATCTGAGTCAATAATGATGTTTTTACCAAAGTCATGTTCCTTTCATGCAAATCTTGATAAAAAGAATCGGTTCTATTATATCCATTTTAAGGTTTATTTTCAAATTTAAAGGATTAAATGTCTCGATGTCAAATTAAATTATATAAGGTTTTAAGAGATTAGACCATCTTTATTAAGAGGATGTTAAAAAAATGAAATGATTTTGTCATCTCTTATTGTATATTGTAAGAAGGGGGTGTTCTTTTTGACAGAGCTGAATTATTTTTTAGCATTCGGTGCAGGTTTTCTCTCGTTTATTTCACCGTGTTGTTTGCCGCTCTATCCAGCCTTTTTATCTTATATCACGGGTGTGAGTATAGATGAAGTGAATTCAGAGAAGGTGATGCTAAGAAAGAGGAGTTTGCTACATACACTATTCTTTTTAATCGGATTCTCCATTATTTTTATTGCGATTGGCTTTGGCACCTCGCTTGTTGGATCTTTTTTTAATGAATATCATCAAGCGATCCGTCAAATTGGCGCCATTCTCATTATTTTCTTTGGTTTTATGATTCTAGGTGTGTTCCAGCCTTCTTTTCTCATGGGAGAAAAAAGAATGCAATTCAAAAATCGCCCAGCTGGTTTTTTCGGCTCGATTCTTATCGGAATGGGTTTTGCGGCGGGGTGGACGCCTTGTACGGGCCCCATTTTATCAGCTGTCATCACACTTGCCAGTAACCATCCAGAGTCTGCTGTGACCTATATGCTGGCGTATGTACTGGGGTTTGCTATCCCGTTTTTTGTTCTTTCGTTTTTTATTACGAAGCTCACTTGGATTAGAAAACGCCAGCAATTGATCATGAGAATTGGCGGAATTATTATGATTGTCATAGGGGTTTTACTGTTCTTTGATCTTCTGACGTGGATTATTATTCTGTTCTCGTCTTTGTTTGGTGGATTTACAGGTTTTTGAAATCGTTTTCTACACAGTCGCTATACATGGTTTTTTTTCGTATATTGGAGTATATTATAATTAGCTGAGCTTAAAGCATAAAGGAATGATTTGTTATGATGGTCATCATCTCATCGATAATTGCGGTTTGTATGGCCGTAGCTGTCATGTTTATCCGAATTAAATCATCTGAAAAACCTGCAACCGCTAAAAAGATTATTTTACCGCCTATTTTCATGAGCACTGGTGCATTGATGTTTTTTGTTCCGATGTTTCAAGTCACTGGAGCCGAATTTCTTGAAGCGATTACAGTAGGGATGTTTTTTTCTATCTTTTTAATTAAAACATCCAAATTTGAGATTAGAGGAAAAGATATTTATTTAAAGCGTTCAAAAGCTTTTGTTTTCATTCTGATAGGACTTCTGATTCTACGTATTGCCATGAAGACCGTCCTAAGCTCTTCTATTGATTATGGCGCATTAAGCGGGATGTTCTGGATACTTGCTTTCGGAATGATCGTGCCGTGGCGTGTTGCGATGTACTTATCCTTTAGAAAACTATCGAAACAATTAGATCCACAGCAGGTGCAAATGAATTAAACCTCCTTTTCAACAAAAGGAGGTTATTTTAATAAAGATTCATATGGCTTGTGATCGATGTTCTTTTCTTGTAGACGTTTGAGTAAAAACTTATGGTCTCGTTTTGGCGTAGCGATCATGTAGCCTCGAATGATTAGGTCTAAATTGATGCTAGCAGCTTGTTCCTTTAAGGCCAATTCGCCAATCTTACCGGCAATCTTTTCTTTCGCCACATCTCTAAAAAGCTCTGGAACAGGCAATACAAGTTCATTTAAAAGTTGTTTGTCTTCCTCCCGCCACAAGTGAAGGCTTTTTTGTATATATTCATTTTGCCAATCTAGCTCTGATCTACCGTCTTCCTTAGGCAATCGTTTTAAAAATTTGCGAAACATAAAAAAGCCACCGATTGCTAATAAACCGATCATGACCGTACCCCAAAATAAAATAAACCACAAAAACCAGCCGCTTAACATGTTCTCACCCCTTATACCCCTTATGTCTATTTTATTTTACATGAATACATGATAGAAGAAAATAACAAAAATGTATAAAGCGCCTCACTATGAATACTCTCGGCACTGGTAGCGCCCTTTTACGAGAAACACCCAAACCAATTAGTAGAAAACGAATACGTTATCATATAGCGACTCTACTATTTGGCCATGGTGGTGGCGCGTGGATGGATTTGACTTAAAACGAACGGAAGAGAGCCCACCTTTCTTAGGTGGGCTCTCAATGTTTGAAGTATGGCATTTGAAACGTAAATGCTGCATCTTGACGATGGGCACTTTTTTTAATATGGATGGATATGATTTGGTTTTCATACTCTGTCACAATTTCTTTGTCATTCAAGTAGAAAGGAAGCATCACGCTTTTTTCGATCGGCTGTTCCTCATGATTTGTTTGCTTTAATACATAAGATAGAACAAGTTCATAACCAGCGAAGGTTAGTTTGAAGTCAGATATGGGTAGGTGGGTTGTATCCAGCTCAATGATATAGTCAAGGCTTGTTTCATAAAGATCAATTGGGAGCTGTTCATCATACCAAGCAAAAGGATCATCCATTAATACATGAAGCCAATCATCTATTTCAAGAAAATCAGAAGAACTCACTTGCTTTTCATTCTCCATAAACACTCCTCCATCATATCTCATAATAAATGATATGTTCAGAAGTGAAATGTGTGATTAACCTAAAACATCCCGCCAGGTAACGGGATGAGAGAGGATGAGTTACATATCGTGATGGGAATTATGTTTTTGTCTTGTATGGTTGCGATTTTTCACTTTTTTACTACCTGATAGTGGTTCAGGCTGTCCGCTTTGATGTTCCTTTGGTGAGTTTTGACGAATGTCTTTCCCTGTATTTTTATTTGTCATGGTCTTGTCTCCTTTCTGATATTATTGATTCTTTTTGCGCTTTTTATTGTTTTGTCTTTGTTCTTCTGTTAACACGAGTTGATCGTTTTCAATATAGCCAGCACCTTTTCCTTGGCTTTTGGCTGCGTTCATTCCGTCAATGATATGATTTGCTTTTCGTTTTGTCATGTCTTATCACCTCAGCTTTAGTATGAGCGTGAGCCAATTGATTTATGAAGAGTAAACATTTCCTAGTGATAAGGTAAACTTATTGAATTTAATAAAAGCATTGTTATTTACTTATGTATGAAATTGTTTTAAGATGAAATTGTGAGAAAATTGTGGTGAATACGACGATTTTTCTGAGAGTTGAAATTGATCTTGATCATCAAAAGGGGGATTTTGGACATGTCGAAACAACAGCAAGTCGCTAAACAAGACGCTTTTCAATCTAGAAAAACGTTTTCGACAAACGGGAAAACATATCACTATTATTCGCTAGAAGCACTTGAAAAACAAGGTGTTGGCAATGTATCTAAATTGCCTTATTCCATTAAGGTCTTGTTAGAATCAGTCCTTCGTCAAGTAGACGGTAAAGTGATCAAAAAGGAACATGTTGAAAACTTGGCAAAATGGGGAACTGCCGAGGTCAAAGAGATTGATGTTCCATTTAAACCATCTCGTGTTATTTTACAAGATTTCACCGGTGTACCAGCCGTCGTTGACCTTGCTTCTTTAAGAAAAGCAATGGCTGATGTTGGCGGAGACCCAGATAAAATTAACCCTGAGATTCCAGTTGACCTTGTCATTGATCACTCTGTTCAAGTAGACAAAGCTGGAACGGAAGATGCATTAAACATTAACATGGATTTAGAATTTGAGCGTAATGCAGAGCGTTACAACTTCTTAAGCTGGGCAAAGAAAGCGTTTAATAATTATCAAGCTGTTCCACCTGCAACAGGGATTGTTCACCAAGTGAACTTAGAGTACCTTGCAAGTGTTGTTCATGCGATTGAAGAAGATGGCGAGCTGATCACTTATCCAGATACGCTTGTTGGTACTGACTCGCATACGACGATGATTAACGGAATCGGCGTTCTTGGTTGGGGCGTTGGTGGGATTGAAGCGGAAGCGGGTATGCTTGGTCAGCCTTCTTACTTCCCAGTCCCTGAAGTCATTGGTGCAAAGTTAGTAGGTGAGCTTCCAAACGGAACAACTGCCACTGACCTTGCATTAAAAGTCACACAAGTACTACGTGAAAAAGGTGTAGTAAACAAATTCGTTGAGTTCTTCGGACCAGGTGTTGCACAGCTGCCATTAGCAGACAGAGCAACAATTGCAAATATGGCTCCGGAATATGGTGCAACATGTGGTTTCTTCCCTGTAGATGAAGAAGCACTTGCTTACCTTCGCCTAACAGGCCGTGATGAAGAGCAAATTAATGTTGTTGAAGCATATTCTCGTGCAAACGGATTGTTCTATACGCCGGATATGGAAGACCCAATTTTTACTGATGTTGTAGAAATTGACCTTTCTCAAATTGAATCAAACCTGTCTGGACCAAAACGTCCGCAAGATTTGATTCCACTTTCTAAAATGAAAGAGACGTTCCATCAGCATATTGAAAGCCCAGCAGGGAACCAAGGATTCGGTTTAGAGAAATCAGAGCTTGATAAACAAATCGAATTTGATCTTCAAAACGGTGAAAAAGCTGTGATGAAGACAGGTGCAATTGCCATTGCTGCCATTACGAGCTGTACGAATACATCTAACCCATACGTGCTCATCGGAGCTGGTCTTGTAGCGAAGAAAGCAAGTGAGCTTGGGATGAAGGTGCCGAACTATGTGAAAACATCATTAGCACCAGGTTCAAAGGTTGTTACAGGCTACCTTGTGAATTCAGGTCTTCTTCCATACTTAAGAGACCTTGGATTTAACATTGTTGGATATGGCTGTACAACATGTATTGGAAACTCTGGACCGCTTGCAAAAGAAATCGAGGAAGCTGTCTCTGAAAATGATCTACTGATCACTTCCGTCTTATCAGGTAACCGTAACTTTGAAGGTCGTATTCATCCGCTTGTAAAAGGGAACTACCTTGCATCCCCACCATTAGTTGTGGCGTATGCACTTGCTGGTACAGTTGATATTGACTTAACTAAAGATCCAATCGGTGTTGATAAAAACGGAAATAACGTGTATTTCAATGACATTTGGCCATCAATGGACGAAATCAACAGCATCGTTAAAAGCACAGTCACACCTGAGCTATTCCGTTCAGAGTATGAAACTGTTTTTGACAGCAATGACCGCTGGAATGAAATCAAAACGACGGATGATGCATTGTATAAATGGGATGAAGATTCAACATACATTGCGAACCCGCCATTCTTTGAAAACTTATCAGTTGAGCCTGGTAAAGTTGAACCGCTTAAAGGCTTACGCGTCGTAGCGAAGTTCGGAGATTCTGTCACGACTGACCATATTTCTCCTGCTGGAGCCATTGGGAAAGACACACCTGCAGGTAAATACTTGCAAGAAAGAGGCGTATCACCGAGAGACTTTAACTCATATGGATCTCGCCGTGGTAACCACCATGTCATGATGAGAGGTACTTTTGCAAACATCCGTATTAAAAACCAAATCGCACCAGGAACAGAAGGCGGATATACAACATATTGGCCAACTGGTGAAGTGACATCCATTTATGATGCATGTATGCGTTATAAAGAAGATGGAACAGGTCTTGCGATCTTAGCAGGTAAAGATTACGGTATGGGATCTTCACGTGACTGGGCTGCAAAAGGAACAAACCTTCTTGGCATTAAATTTGTTCTTGCTGAAAGCTTTGAGCGTATCCATAGAAGTAACCTTGTCTTCATGGGCGTCCTTCCTTTACAGTTTAAAGACGGAGAAAGTGCCGAAACATATGGATTAACAGGAACAGAAACTTTTGAAGTCGATGTGGATGAAACAGTTCGTCCGCGTGACCTAGTGACTGTGAGAGCCACTGATGCAAATGGCAATGTGAAAACATTTGAAGTAGTTGTTCGCTTTGACAGTGAAGTAGAAATTGACTACTATCGCCATGGCGGTATCCTTCAAATGGTACTTCGCGAAAAATTGGCAAACAACTAATACAGTAAAGAAGAGAAGGCGTTTGAAAGCTTTCTCTTCTTTTTTAAAATAGTGGAGGATCAATCATGTGGAAGAAAGGAATGGCAAGCGCTGTTTTACTTGTGTTGATTGGTTTATTTGTATGGAATTTGCTTGAACCAAAAGAGCCAGCGATTGGTCTTGAAAAAGGCGATGAGGCGCCGGATTTTCAATTGGAAACACTTGATGGCCAAACGGTCTCCTTATCTGATTATCGCGGGAAAAAAGTTCTCGTCAATTTTTGGGCAACATGGTGTCAACCGTGCAGAACGGAAATGCCCGATTTAGATGCAATCAGAAGCGAGAATGATCAAGTCGAAGTTCTTGCGGTGAATTTGACCACAACTGAAAAGAGTGTGGAGCATGTACGATCGTTTAAAGATGAGCTGAAACTAAGTTTTCCGGTTTTGTTAGATGAAAAGGGCATCCAAGCCAGATATCAAGTGCTGTCATATCCAACAACATACATATTAGACGAAAAAGGACGCATCTTGTCTGTGAAAAATCAAATGCTGACAAAAAAAGAGATAGAAGAAGAGCTGGACCTATAAGGGTTCAGCTTTTTTGCTTATTTTCTAAATCTTTTGGCTAAAATGTATGGTAACGACATGGAGGTGAGCGGAATGAGAAGAAAAAAAAGACGTACATTTGAAGAGCTCGTCTTAGAAAATAAAAAAGAATTACTAAGCAATGAAGAGTTTTTAAACCAGCTTGAGGAAAAGTTGGAAGAACGGCTCGATAAAAACCAGTTATGATTTGCGTTATTTCGTTCATCCTATAGAAGAGGGAGGGATGAATGATGGGTAGAGAGCATGATAAACAAGCACAATTTACACCTGACCATTTAGGGACAAAATCTGTCGCATACAAGCGGAATAAAGGAAAAAAGATGCATAATAAAACGAATGAACAGCCTGATGTGATACAAACGAAAGGCGAATAGTAGGAGGGAAGAATGATGAACGACAAGTCCTATCAATCCAATCCAGATGATCGTTCTGATAATGTTGAAAAGCTGCAAGACATGATTCAGAATACACTCGATCGTATAGATGAGTCTGAAGAGGCCATGGCATTTTCAACAGAGGAAGAAAAGCAAATGATTCAGCAGAAGAATCAAAACCGCCAAATGAGTATTGACGCGATGCGTTCTGAAATCAAGGATGAACAAACGGCAAGAAAGAACGGGTATACTGAATAAACCAGGGATTCCTGGTTTATTTTATTGGCTCTTTTTAGAACAACCTTTTGGAATGTGGTAAAATGACAGAGACTTTAGGTTTCGATAGGAGAGCGATGAAACGTGTATATTTCAAAAAAAGAAATAGAAGTACGATATGCTGAAACGGATCAAATGGGCATCGTATATCATGCCAATTATCTCATATGGATGGAAGTCGGCAGAACGGCCTTGATGAAAGAATTAGGTTTTTCTTATGCACAGCTTGAAGCGGATGGCGTTCTTGCACCTGTAGTCGATCTTCAAGTTCAATATAAAAAGCCATTATTGTATGGCGAAACAGCGACAGTACATACATGGATTGAAGAGTATAATGGCGTCAAAACGGTGTATGGCTATGAAATTCAAAAGCCTGATGGTCAAACAGCGATCACCGGCACAACTTCCCATATATGCGTAAAGAAAGACACGTTTAAACCAATTCAATTTAGAAAAGCTTTCCCAGACTGGCACAAAGTTTACGAACAGTCAAAGAAGCAGGTTTAGTGATGGCTTTTGGTATCAAAAGACATGAGTTGAACGGCTGGAAATCAGCTGTTCAGCAAGGTGAAATCGCCTTTTTAACGCATTATTGGCTAGATGACCGTTTTCCAAATGCCAATACTGTCACAAAGGCTGCCTGTCAAGATTTGAACGTGTTAGTTTTGTGGGGAGAAACATATGGTTTGAAAAAAGAATGGATTCATATTCGCGAAGGATTTCCTCACTTTGATCTCATTGGTGACGTGCAAAAAAGAATACTGAAAAAGGAACGCTCCTTAGGAAATATTCAGGAGTTTGGTCTATTGATCTGCGTATAAAACAAAAAAGATACCCGAGGGATGAGGTATCTTTTTTGTTATTCATAATGAAACTCTGGTTCTTTTACGGACTCGTTATAATCAATATGCAGATCATGGTTGTCAAAATACCACATATCACTTTCTTCAACAAAGAAAGTAATACCTTCTAATTCAGCGGTCGCGCCAGCTTTTTCTGGTTGATCTTTTGTGACGCCAAGAGAAAAGCCTTTTTGTACATTGCTGCACCCGCCATATCTGACAAAAAAGCGAACTTGATCACCTTTTTCTAAATCTAATTCATCCTTGTACCAATTTAGTGCTTCGTCTTTTATCGTTAATTTCATTAGTGATCGCTCCTTTTTTGAAATTCATGCTGTTTTTCGAAATGCAGAATGCAAAAAAACAGCTTTTCTATTCTTATACCACAGATTCATTTTTTAAAACAGCTAAAGCCATTTGATTTTGGGCTCTGTTTTGTTGAGAATGCGTTTGAGGTTGGCTATATGCCGAAAGATCACGAAGCCAGACAAAACAGCCACTACAATAATCAAGAACAAGTCTTGTGTGAATAGGCTGTATATGAATGTATAGACCCCAGTTAACATTGATGATAAAGAAACATATTTACTAATGTATAAAAATAAGAAAAAAGCGGCGATCATTGTGATAAATAAAAATGGGGCATAAAATAGCAAGACGCCGCCTGATGTAGCGACTGCTTTTCCCCCTTTAAACTTTGCAAATAGAGGAAAGCTGTGACCGATGACAGCAGCTACTCCTGCTAATAAGGGATGGACGTCCAGTTGCATGAAAAACGGTAATGCTGAAGCAAGAGTCCCTTTTAAAATATCGGCTGTGATGACGATAGACCCTGCTTTTACCCCAAGTGTACGAAATGCGTTCGTTGCCCCAAGGTTCCCGCTACCATGCTCACGAATATCGATTCCCTTTGCAGCTTTCCCGACAATCAGACCGGATGGTATACTGCCGAGAAGATAAGCCAAAATAAACATCAAAGCAATTAACATCTGCATATCTCCTTTATATTCTCCCTCTTGCTTTACATTTTAACATGATCTAACGAATAACATAGTGATCTTTTTTTGAAAATATAGCAGGTGAATCATTTCAGCTTTGTTTTTAGGAAGAAACTTCGCTAAAATAGAAGAAAAGGAGTGTCATGATGAATCAGCCTACCAAACAAGAAATTGGTCGTATTTTAAAAAACAGCAAGCGAATTGCTGTTTTTGGTTTATCGGATCAGCCGCACCGAACGTCGTATATGGTATCAAAAGCGATGCAGGATGCTGGTTATGAGATTATTCCAGTTAATCCAACCATTGATGAGGCACTTGGTGTGAAAGCGGTTGCCTCGTTAAAAGACTTAACAGAGCCTGTTGATATCGTGAATGTGTTTAGACGTTCAGAATTTTTACCAGAGCTCGCAAAAGAATTTTTAGAGATAGATGCACCCGTTTTTTGGGCTCAGCAAGGTATTTATCATGAAGAAGCGAAGAGATTGATTGAGGAACATGGTAAGATGGCGATCATGGATTTATGTATCAAGGTGGCACATGCTATGACAAAAACTCACTAATTCGTCAAAAATCCTTGTTTTTTCAAGGGTTTTTCTTCTTTTGAAGCAGAAATATATTTGCCATTCTTCAAGAAAGCGATAAAATAAGGCGACAGGGACTATATTGATGACCTTGCAAATGAAGAAAAAGAGCGATATCATAAAATAGGAACGTTTGTTCTGTTTAACTGGTTTCATCATGATGAATGCATTTGGCTTATGATATAGTCTTGTTTATAATGGACTTCGAGTTCTGAATGCAAAATCTTTGATCGTTGTGCAAAAGAGTATGTATAGATGAAGCACATATGCATGGTGATGATGCAGCTTATTAAATTAGATCGTAATGAGCAGCATGATCATCATTAAAATCTCAAGAGATCATTTCATGATGAACCGGTTATGTTTGGTAGTGAAAGGGGAATAAGCATTTGGTTAAAAAGCAGCAAGTAGATTATAACGATGATTCAATTCAGGTGCTAGAGGGGCTTGAAGCGGTTCGGAAACGTCCAGGAATGTATATAGGATCAACCGATTCCCGTGGACTTCATCATCTTGTTTATGAAATTGTAGATAACTCTGTCGATGAAGTGCTAGCTGGCCATGGAGATCAAATCATTGTGAAAATACATAAAGATAATAGCATTTCCGTTCAGGATAAAGGGCGTGGAATGCCTACTGGTATGCACAAGCTTGGAAAACCAACGCCTGAAATTATTTTAACAGTCTTGCACGCGGGCGGAAAATTTGGTCAAGGCGGATACAAAACAAGTGGTGGACTTCACGGTGTAGGGGCTTCAGTTGTGAATGCACTGTCAGAATGGCTCACCGTGACAATTGAACGTGATGGTTTTATTTATCATCAACGTTTTGAAAACGGCGGAAAGCCTGTCACTTCCCTTGAAAAAATCGGGAAAACAAAAAAGACAGGAACACTGCTTCACTTTAAACCAGATCCGACCATGTTTAGTGTGACGGCCTATAATTTCGATACATTATCAGAACGTCTAAGAGAATCGGCCTTTTTATTAAAAGGATTAAAAATAGACTTAATTGACGAACGTCATGATGTCCAAGAAACTTTTTATTATGAGACGGGTATCGAGGCATTCGTTGCATATCTCAATGAAGAAAAAGATGTACTGAGCGAAGTGGTCTCATTTGAAGGGGTGCATCAGTCAATTGAAGTAGATTTTGCCTTTCAATTTAATGATGGCTATTCAGAGAATATCTTGTCATTTGTTAACAATGTCAGAACAAAAGACGGTGGTACACACGAGTCTGGCGCAAAAACGGCGATGACGAGAGCGTTTAATGAATATGCACGAAAAGTCACGTTACTAAAAGAAAAAGACAAGAATTTAGAAGGCACTGATATTCGCGAAGGGCTATCCGCTATCATTTCCGTCAGAATTCCTGAAGAATTGCTACAATTTGAAGGGCAAACAAAAGGAAAACTTGGGACAAGTGAGGCGAGATCCGCTGTCGATGCGGTCATTTCTGAAAAGCTGGCTTATTATCTCGAAGAAAATAGGGAAACAGCGACTCTCCTTGTGAAAAAGGCTGTAAAGGCACAGCAGGCGAGAGAAGCTGCCAGAAAAGCGAGAGAAGAAGCGAGGAGCGGCAAGAAACGGAAAAAATCCGAAGCCACGTTAAGCGGAAAACTGACGCCTGCACAATCAAGAAACCCAGCTAGAAACGAACTTTACTTAGTAGAGGGAGACTCTGCCGGGGGATCAGCAAAGCAAGGACGTGACCGGAAGTTCCAAGCGGTGCTTCCGCTTCGAGGGAAAGTCATTAATACAGAAAAAGCAAAGCTTGCGGATATTTTCAAAAATGAAGAAATCAACACCATTATTCATGCAGTTGGTGGTGGCGTAGGTGTCGATTTTCAAGTAGAAGACATCAACTATGACAAAATCGTCATCATGACAGATGCTGATACAGATGGCGCTCATATTCAGGTACTTCTTTTAACATTCTTTTATCGATACATGAAGCCGCTGATCGAGCATGGAAAAGTGTTTATTGCTCTTCCACCGTTATATAAAGTCAGCAAAGGCTCAGGCAAAAAAGAAATCATTGAGTATGCATGGTCTGATGAAGAAATGGATGACGTGCTAAAGAAAGTTGGAAAGGGTTATACGATCCAGCGCTATAAAGGTTTGGGTGAAATGAATGCCGACCAGCTATGGGAAACGACAATGAATCCAGAATCCAGAACACTTGTCAGAGTGAAAATTGATGATGCTGCACGAGTGGAACGCCGCGTTACAACACTGATGGGTGATAAAGTAGAACCGCGCCGTAAATGGATTGAAAAGAATGTCGCCTTCGGAATTGATGAGGAAAGTAACATTCTTGAAAATGAAAACTTGTCGCTAGCTGAGGAGGTTTAAACATGGCACAACAAGAACGATTTCACGATTTACCATTAGAAGAAGTCATTGGGGACCGCTTTGGTCGCTATAGTAAATATATCATCCAAGAACGTGCGCTTCCGGATGCACGTGACGGTCTAAAGCCTGTACAACGAAGAATTTTATATGCAATGTACGCGGAAGGCAACACACAAGATAAAAACTTCCGTAAAGCGGCCAAAACCGTCGGAAACGTCATTGGTAACTATCATCCGCACGGAGACTCGTCTGTTTATGAAGCGATGGTGAGGATGAGTCAGAACTGGAAAGTGCGTAACGTGCTGATTGAGATGCATGGAAATAACGGGAGTATCGATGGAGACCCGCCAGCGGCTATGCGTTATACAGAAGCGCGTCTATCAGCGATTGCGTCAGAGCTACTGAAAGACTTAGACAAAGAAACAGTCGAATTTGTTTCAAACTTTGATGATACAAGCAAAGAGCCAGTGGTCTTACCAGCGATGTTTCCAAACCTACTTGTCAACGGATCGACAGGAATTTCAGCTGGTTATGCCACTGATATTCCTCCGCATCATCTCGGAGAAGTCATTGATGGTGTGATCAAGCGCATTGAGCAGCCGCATTGCACCGTAGAAGACTTGATGACGGTCATTAAAGGGCCGGATTTCCCGACAGGCGGCATTATTCAAGGTGTGGATGGCATTAAGAAGGCATATGAAACAGGTAAAGGAAAGATCATCATCCGCGGAAAAGCGGAAATTGAAACCATTCGTGGTGGACGTCAGCAAATCGTCATCACAGAAATTCCTTATGAAGTGAATAAAGCCAATCTTGTCAAAAAGATGGACGAATTTCGTATTGAAAGAAAGGTAGAGGGGATTTCGGAGGTTCGAGATGAGACTGACCGTACAGGACTTCGTATCGTCGTAGAGCTGAAAAAAGAAGCCGATGCCAATGGCGTCTTGAACTTCTTATATAAAAATTCAGATCTGCAAATCCCTTATAATTTTAATATGGTTGCGATTCATAATCGAAGACCAACGTTAATGACATTGACAACGGTACTAGATGCATATATCGCCCATCAAAAAGAAGTGGTGACGAATCGTTCGGCATATGAGCTGCGAAAAGCGAAGGAGCGCCATCATATTGTCGACGGTTTAATTAAGGCACTGTCCATTTTGGATGACGTGATTGCGACCATTCGTTCGTCTAATGATAAGCGCGATGCGAAAAATAACTTAATAGAGAAATACGACTTTACCGAAGCGCAAGCAGAAGCCATTGTTTCTCTCCAATTGTATCGTTTAACAAATACGGATATTACGCAATTAAGAGAAGAGGCGAAAGAGCTTGATCAGCGTATAGCAGAACTTGAAGACATCTTAGCCCATGAGAAAAAGCTGTTAAAGGTCATTACCTCAAGTTTGAAAAAGCTCAAAAAAACGTATGCTGATGACAGACGCTCTGTGATTGAAGAGAAAATTGAAGAAATCAAGATTAACTTGGAAGTCATGATCGCTTCAGAGGATGTATATGTCACTGTCACAAAGGATGGGTATATCAAACGGACAAGCCAGCGCTCCTATGCCGCGTCTAATGGGAAAGACTTTGGCATGAAGGACACAGACCGGTTGATTCAGCAGTTTGAAATGAATACAACGGATGTCCTTCTATTGTTCACGAATAAAGGGAGCTACATTTATTGTCCGGTTCATCAGCTACCAGATATACGTTGGAAAGACATGGGGCAACATATTACAAACATTATTTCGATTGATCGTGATGAATATATACAAAAGGCAATCCCAATTAAAGAATTTGATGAGTCATCATACCTTGTCTTCTTTACAAAAGGCGGTATGGTGAAGAAAACCGAGCTTCTTCAATATAAAGCACAGCGTTATTCGAAACCGCTCGTTGCATTGAACTTAAAAGGGGATGATGAACTAATAGATGTTCACGTCACAACAGGACAGCAAGAATTGTTTATTGCGACGAAAAATGGGTATGGATTGTGGTTTGATGAAGAAGAAGTCAGCGTGGTTGGTGCTAGAGCGGCTGGTGTCAAAGGAATTAATCTGAAAGAAGGAGACGAAGTGGTCTCTGGACAGATCATTGATCCGAAACATCATGTCCTTGTGCTTACTACACAAAGAGGCGCTGTGAAGCGTATGAATCTTTCGGAATTTGAGAAAACAACACGTGCCAAACGTGGCGTATTGATGCTAAGAGAATTAAAGAAAAATCCTCATCGCGTTGTTGCTGTAATGGCTGCATTACTGCATGACACGCTTGAGATCGATACAGAGAAGGGGACAACGATCCCACTTGATATCTCTAGTCTGAGAGCCAATGATCGGTATAGCAACGGGTCATTTATTTTGGATGAAGAGGAGCAGGGAGAAGTCACGCATGTTCTTCTGTCACCTGCACCTTCACCGGATCAAGCTAAATCTTAAAAACGAAAACCCCCTGCAAATGTCAGGGGGCTGTTTTGTATTTAGGGCATTTAGCTCTCATGGTTGCCAAACATACTAGTAATGGCATGAACCACTTCAATTCCTTGATAAACGAAAAGAGAAATGGACGTGACCGAGAATAAACCTAGAATGAATAAACGTAAGAAAAATAACATCGTGTAAAACCTCCCAATTTTTGTTTTGATTTAAATGGTTGGGTTAAACACGTGCTAATCCGAAATAAGAAGATTGATAGAACACTGCAAGTAAATGCTTCTTTTTCCGGTCAAATTGATCAGTATAGGTGATGCATGCAAATCCAGCTAATACACTACCAATGATCAGCAATGCTGTAAATGCGGCAAATACTGTGCTCACATGTTTTTTTTCATCGTCCATTGTTTGAACAATTTTCATTTCATGTGATTCTTGATCAGCGACCACCTTTAAATGGTGATAACCTTGAACGGAATGAGGCATTGAGAACAAATGAAAACTTGCAAATGCGATGAATATGACGGCTAACTTTAACAGCATATGTCTTTTCATTTTTCTCACCCCTTCCTGTTTTTTCATGAGCTTACCATGTTTTCAGTTATTTGAAAAGTCTTCATCTTTTCTTTCCCTGAGTGAAAATGGTGTAAACATGAGACATATATGAGACTATTTCTCTCTGTAAAAGGTTTCAAATTATTTTTTTACATCTATGACTCTAGCACTTCTTCTTGAGATTGTCCTGAGTGCGGCTTTGCGACAGCTTTTGTAAAGATTCCCGCAATACATATGGCCACAAGGACAAAAATAAATGCATTGAGTAGACCCACTTCATTGGCGAGAAGACCTAGAATTGGTGGTCCAGAGAGAGAGGCTGTGTAACCTGATAAAGTGACAATACTCACACGTTTGACCGCATACCGGCTATCATCACCAGCAGCAGAAATGGTCAGCGGGAAGCCTAATGAAGCTCCGAGGCCCCATAAGAAGATTGAGATCATGCAAACAATAAGAGAGATTTTTAAAATCACAAGGAGTAGACCGATAGCAGCCGATATAATGGCGATTCGTAGCAATAATACTCTGCCGAACCGATCAATTAATTGTCCGCTGATCAGTCGTCCGGTAATCATACCGCATAAAAATAACGCATAGATGACGGTACTCATTGAATGTGAAACTTGATATCCATCCACCATTGCAAGGGGAATCCAATCATTTGCAGAGCCTTCTACAAAGGCAAGACATAGCGCGATCATCGCAAGAGATACGGTGCGCTTATTAAGCCAAGTATTTTGTGAAGGTTGAGGTTCTTTTGATTGTTTCTCGCGCTTGTCTTTTCCAGTCCCATGCGGAATAAACCGAGTAGATGCAAGAATGCTGAATAAGAAAAGGCATGCAATGATGAGCAGATGGTTCATGACAGAAACACCTAGATAGATCAGCAGAATACCAACGCCTGCACCGATCAATGTCCCAATACTGAAGGAAGCATGTAAGATCGGCAGGATCGTTTTACTGATCCTGTACTCAATTTCAGTTCCTTCTAAATTCATCGCCACATTACACATACCTGAGCCCATTCCAAAAAGAAAAAGTCCAGTCGTGACAACAAGAGTTGAAGGGAGCATAGAACCAACAGCAAGTGTGGCGAAGCCCATAAACATCAAAAAGGCGCTTATGACAATCGCCATTCGTCCGCCTTTTGTTCGTACGAATACATTGGAGAGAACAAGACCAACAATTGATCCAACCGATAAGCCAAGTAAAATGAGTCCCATTGTTCCAGTGTCCGCTTGTAATACATCTCTTACTTCTGGAGTCCGTGAAAACCACGTAGAGATAGAAATCCCGGACATTGTAAAAATCACAATGATTGCTTTATACCACTTTAATTCCATCTAATCCCTCATATCTGATATTCTATATATGTTCAAAACGCAAACCAACTCGATTATAAATGAGACTTCGTCATTCGTAAACAACATAAAGGATCATATTGCTGGAAACTTGTGAAAAGGTCATGATGGAGAAAGAACGAATAGGGGAGAGATCAACATGAAAAGCGAAAAAGAAAAGATGCTCCAAGGAGAATACTATCAACCAAATGATCAAACCTTGAGGGAAGATCGAGAAAAAGCTAGAAAACTGACATTTGCCTACCAGCAAACAGGTGACCCAGAAAAAAGAAGAGCCATTCTAAAGAAATTGTTAGGTGCTAGCGGTGAAGATGTGGTGTTCGAAGGACGATTGCAATGCGATTACGGATATAATATCGAAGTAGGCGAGCATTTTTTTGCGAATTTTGATGCAGTCTTATTAGATGTTTGTAAAATCACCATTGGGAATCATTGTTTATTAGGACCGAACGTACATATTTATACAGCTGGACACCCGCTTGATCCAGTAGAACGCGCAAAAGGCATTGAATTTGGTCAACCAGTAAATATTGGTCATCATGTTTGGATTGGCGGAGGCGCGATCATTAACCCAGGTGTCACCATTGGCGACTGTGCAGTGATTGCATCCGGATCCGTCGTGACCAAAAATGTTCCATCACATGTTGTGGTTGGTGGAAATCCAGCGAAGATCATAAAATATCTTGAATCATCAACAAACTGAATCTGACGGTTGAACGTTGGATTTTTTTATTTTATCTCAATAAGATAAGTATACTTAATTTTGAGATGCGGAAAAGTGATCTGTTTTACAACTTCCTAGAATATATATTATGTAAACTAATAAAAAGAAATGAATAAATAAATCGTTTAAAACTTGTTGTACAGGTGCCGCGCTCATTCTTTCTGTCCCTTTGTTATTCAAATCCAAACTAGAACAATCTGGGCTGATGTTTACTGCTGGATCAGCAGGCGCTTTCGCAGTTTTTGCTATCTCATGCCTAGTTCTTCGAAAACGATTCAATCGCTAAAAAACCTAAACACAATCCACCATTAGAAAAATGGAGATTTGTTTAGGTTATTGTGACTTACCTTGATATGAACTTAAAGAATGTGGTATAAGCTGACCCCAATACTAAGAGCGAATAAAACAAGTGCAGGGATTGCTTTTTTAAAGGGGTCTTTGGCCAATACGATCAGAGTAAATGCAGCTGCCAGCATCGTGCCTCCTAACAATAAGCCTGATAATAATGCTAATGTTGGCATCCATATGCCAGCTAGCATTCCAGCAGCGCCTATTAGCTCAAGAGCCCCCGTTAAAACATTGAAAAATGCGGGTAAACCAAATCGTTTGAACTCTTCTGCCATTTTTCCTGATATGATTTTTGTTCCTGTTAGGAAAAAGAAAACGGCCAATACAATTTGTAGAATAAGAATGAAAATAGTGATCACATCTTTCTAAGTTATTTGACCAAAAGGTGAAATTTATATGTCATAGCATATATCGTACCAAAATAGAGGTTGTTCCAACCTTACAGATTTATCAAGATGAATAGTGTGAATGAAATAATTTGTTTAAAAGTAATTTTAATTGTTGAATCTCTTCATCGCTTAATTGATTTGTCACAGTTCGATGTGCATCCATGACGACAGGAAGAATCGCCTTTTTGATCTTGTCCCCTTTTTCTGTTAAAAACAGGTGATGCGAGCGCCGGTCTTGTTCATTATAGATTTTTTTGACAAGCCCTTTTCGTTCCATTGACTGGATCATTCTTACGACAGTGGTTTGATTTTTATCAATGCCTTCTGCCAATTCCTTTTGAGTCGAGCCTTTTTCACGGCTAAGAATACTAATAATGCTCCACTGTTCTGGTGTAACTCCGTACGGCTTTAACCTATTCGTAAAATAATTCGTCATTTTCACATCAGTGCGATGAACGAGATAACCTATTAAATCATGTAACTTCATGTAAACACCCTCTAACAATTTTATATGCTATAGCATTTATATTAGTGGAGCGGTTTAACATTGTCAAGCTGATTTGATAAATTCTTCTGAAGATATGTGCGAACTATTCTTTCTCCACTCAACAGAAGCTCCGTGAATTCCCCAACTTAAAAAAACAGCCGTGACCTTTAACACTTGTTTTTCGACATTTGTATATTGATTCACTAACAATTGATAAAAAATAATTTCAAGCTGTTCACGAACAATTGGAGCAAGTTCAGTTTCATATTCTACTTGTGTACAAGGACATGAATAAGGGTCCATTCGGGACATGAACAAGGGGCCATAACCTCTTCCCCTATTACGGCAGGTGTTGAACGTGGTGAAAGAAATATTACACTCGATACATTAGAATTAGAAAAATTGTTACTGGTACTGGAAGTTAAACCGGTTACTTTTTTTCTGTTAGTGAAGAAGATCATTTGCTTGAAAATTTTAAAGCTCATGTTTGTTTACTCTCTACTCGATCTCACTCTGAAGTAGAGCTTATAAATAAAATATCTCAGGAAATTTTTGGAATGATTGATTCACAGACCAAAAAGTGAATTTAAGGAAAAATGAATTTTCCTGTTTATTGAAAAAGTGCAGACGAATCTAACAAGCGAGGTTGGAAATATTAACCTCGCTTTAATGCACCTTATATATTCTAATCTGCCTTCTAACATGTTCTCGATGGTTTCTTAATTGTGCGTCTGCAGGATTATACATTTCTCCATCTAACATCTTTTCTTTTTCAGTCCTCATTATTTAAATCCTTTCTTTTAACCCTTACTTATATCGTGAATTTCATACTAATTCCTAACTATAAATACATATTTTCTTATGCTCTTTGAGTAGCAATAAAATTCATTATATGTTGTTTTCTAGGTGCTGCGTGAATCGCTCCTTTAACTGAGGCAGTAAGTGCCCCACTTGCATTAGCAAAGGTAAGCAACTGTTGATGGTGTTCACTCACTTTTTGACATAGATTGTCGCACGATATATCAATTGAAAGCAATTCAGATAAAAAACCACCTATAAATGCATCACCTGCTCCGGTTGTATCTGAGACAGTCACTTTAAATCCTTTATCCTCGAATTGTTCTCCATTTTTCAAATAAATAATGGCTCCATCTTTCCCTTTGGTATAAACCACCACTTTTACATTGCCAACAAAAAGAGAGTTAATAGCTTCCCTCTCTCCCTTAATATTGGTTATAAAAAATAATTCTTCATCTGATACTTTCACGATATCTGCTAAAGGTAAAAAGTCTAGAATTGTTCGACGACAGCTTTCTTTGTCAGGCCATAAAGGAAGACGAACATTGGGATCAAAACTGACAATCCCCCCTATTTTTTGAAAACTATCTATTACTTTGATATGAGTTTGTTTCATTGGACTTTCGACTAAATCTACAGAACAAAAATGAAGAAGGTCTCCCTTATCAAACCACTCTACTTTCACCTCGTTTGGTAAAAGTAATAAGTCAGCTGAATTCTTTCTATAAAAACTGAAGTCCCTCTCTCCCAATTTATCTATAGATACGAATGCCAAACCGGTCTCTCCTTCATTGCATCGAATAATATATGAAGTATCAACCCCATTTCCTTCAAGCACATCTACTAAATAATCACCAAAGCTATCATTAGCTATTTTCGTTAGCATAACAGAATTTCCCCCGTATTTTGCAATCGCAATTGCAACGTTCATAGGAGCTCCCCCAGCCACACGTTCAAAACTAGTAACTTCTTTTAAAGACTTTTCTTTTTGAACAGGAATAAAATCAATTAATGTTTCGCCAATACAAAAAACTTTTTTCAACATCTTCACCCCAAAACAATGAACAAGTGCTTCTACACTTGTTCATTCATAGTTTATTTCCAAATATCTTTTAACTTCCAGTATGTTAAATCCTTAACCTTTACATCTTCAATATCTGTAAATATTTCAATGCCTAATCTATCTTCAGTTGGATAAATACGACTTGTCATAGTTGCTTGTCCTTCATTTGCAAATATTTCAATAGAGGATCGATCAAGGAATAAGCGTAAGGAAAGCTCTTGATTTGCTCTAAGAATGGTTTTTCTTATACCATCTTCAACTTTACCAGACTTAGAACAATCGAGTTTAAGTGTTTGCTTGTCCAAGTGATACGTTAATACAGTCTCTTCCTGGTTAATTCCACGAATTCTTATTCCAACCGACTGAGCGTTACAATTGGTTAGGTCAAACACAGCTTTTATTTCAAGTAAATCTTCGTTTGTTTCTATTAAATAGCTATTAGAAGTTACATTGGTAAGTGTATGATGTTCAATCTCACGTAATAAGTTTAATTCTTCCACAGGATTCATTAAAACTTTATCATTCTCTCCTAAAGTAACTTCACGTGGTAATGTAAGTGCTCCACACCATCCATCTTCTTTTGTTGGCATATCTGACTCCCACATATCCATCCAACCAATCGCAATTCGACGACCTTTCTCATCCAAAAATGTTTGAACCGCGTAAAAATCATGTCCATTATCTAACTCAGTAAATCCCCCATGCACAAACTCGTTTGTTTCGTAATGATAATCTCCAATCAAATAACCTGTCTGAAATAAGTTATGATATAAATCTCCTTCTTTTTGAATCCCTTGTGGAGAAATCAAGAGGACATACTTTCCATCTAATTCAAAGAAATCTGGGCACTCCCACATATATCCAAGATTCTCGTCACTTTGCGCAAGGACGCCAATGTACTCCCATTCACGTAGATTAGAAGAACGATACATAATAACTCTTCCAATATTATCCTTAGTTGAATTTCCTAAAATCATATACCAAACATCGTTATGTTTCCATACCTTTGGATCACGAAAATGACGTGAACTATCTGCTGGTGGCTCGGCAATAACTGGATTCTCTCCAACTTTCTCGAAAGTAGTACCATCTGTACTGACCGCAATATTTTGATTTTGATAGAAGAGGTCCTTTTCTTTATCGGTATAATGATGTCCAGTATAGATTAAAGTTAGTTCTCCATGATTATCGACTGCACTTCCCGAGAAGCATCCATCTGTATCACAAACATCTCCGGGAGCTAAGGCTATGGGCAAGTGCTCCCAATGAACAAGGTCCTTACTTTTTACGTGTCCCCAATGCATTGGACCCCAATTTTCATCATATGGATGATGCTGATAAAATACGTGGTATTCCCCTTTATACTGTACTAAACCATTTGGATCATTGATCCAGTTCGCTGGTGCCATGATATGATAACCTAGTCGATAACGGTTATTCATTTTTTCTTTTGTATTCTTAAGTGCCTCTTCTGCTTTCTGAATTCCATTTACTGATAACATCCTAATATCCTCCTAGATAACTTTTTGTATCCTTTTTTACCTTCACTCGCGATTCTATGACTTTTTCCGAATTTAATAACGTGAAAATTGAAATAATTGTGAAACAAAAAACCATGATTCCCATGATGATATAGGTATGACGAAAACCTATATTATCGTATAATCCACCTGCGATTGGTGAAAGAATAGATGCACCTACTTGAGAGGCAAATTGAAAACCGACTAAATATAATACAGAAGATAATCTTGTATCAAAATTCGCTGCTAAATACTTGAAAATAGCAATCAACATAATCGGTAATTCAAGTGCGTGAATTAATTTCATGGATGAAATTCCAATTGGTCCAATGACAAGTCCAGATCCAATGATTCGAAAGGCCATTAGAAGTCCTGCTAAAATTAAACTATTCTTTGCGCCAAGTTTATTGACTACAAATGGGGCAAGAAACAACATCCCAGCTTCTAAAAATACTTGGAAGGAATTTAAATATCCAAATACTTGATTGCCTAAACCTTCAGTTGGAAATAAGGATGCATAATAAATTGGGAATTGTTGATCATAAACGCTATAAACACATGTCACTCCGATAACATACATCATTAAAAACCAAAAATCTTTTAATAGAAATAGTCGTCCAACGTCTTTTAATGTAACAGAATCGGCTTTTTCCATTTCGTGATCTGTCATTTCTATTCTTACGGACATAATGATTGTGAGCAATATGATGGCTGAAACAGATGCTACCCAAAAATTAATATGTGGGTTGATATTAAATATCTGTCCCGCAAAAAATGTAGCTGCTGCCCATCCTAACGAGCCCCACATTCTTGATTTTCCGTACTCAAACTTATACTTACGACTAATCTTTTCAACGTAAGATTCGATGGCTCCGATGCCAGCCAAAAAAGCTACTCCTAAATATAGTCCCCCAACAACTGCACCTAAAATGACATTGTATTGTAATAACGGTCCATAGATAAAAATATAGAATGGTCCTACAAATACAAGTAATAAACTGATAAAAAATAAGACATTTTTCTTTAAACCTATTTTGTCAGAAATGTAACCATACAAAGGCTGTATACATAAGGCAAAGATAGCGTTTACAGAAAAAATCAAACCTGTTTCTGAACCATTTAATTTTATTTCTTGCCCTAACCAAATAGAAAATAAAGAATAACTAGCAGACCAAGTAAAAAAGAAAAAGAAGAAATATGCACTTAACTTCCAATATAGACTTTTTGAACCTTTCACATTAAATGCCCCTTTAGCTAGTGATGTAGAATAGTTTTTAAATATGAAAGCACTTTCAATATTATTTTATGTCAACCGGTTTCATATGTCAACCGGTTTCATTGTTGAATATTCAAATAATTCCGATCTTTGTTCATTGAATAAATATATTATAATTAAATTGTGAATGGTTGTAATCGGATTTATGTAACATGATGGAGCAAATTTATTGCAGTATAAGTCCGTTCCATTCAATGCATTTTACTGTTACAACATATCTCAGTATAATACGAATAAATGGTTCTTAAGAAATTAGGAGGAAATAGGATGAAACCCAAAATTAGCGATGTGGCAAAAATAGCAGGTGTTTCGCCAACAACTGTTTCCCGCGTATTAAACAATCGCGGTTATATAAGTGATGAAACAAAGAAAAATGTCTACAAAGCAATGAAAGAGGTCAATTACTTTCCTAATGATATTGCCCGTTCTCTATTCAATAAACGAACAAATCTGATAGGGATCATCGTACCTCAGACAAGCAATCCATTTTTTGGTGAGCTGGTTTTTCATATTGAAAGTATCTGTGCTTCGCTTAATTTTAAGGTGCTGCTGTGTAACAGTTTAAATCGGATAGATAAAGAAGAGAAATATTGGGAAATGTTGATACGAAATCAAGTAGACGGTGTAATAGCTGTGACATATAACCGAGGTATACTAGATTATCATAACCACACTCTCCCCATTGTAGCGATTGATCATTATTTATCGAAACAGATACCTACCGTTTCTTCTGATAATTATTCAGGCGGAATACTAGCAACAGAATTATTAATTTCTAAAGGTTGTAAGCATATTATCCATATTAACGGACCCATTCAACTGGAAACACCAGCAAATTTAAGACGGAAAGCATATGAATATGTCATGAATGAACAGGGAATGACACCGATTACGTATGAAATTTCAAATACATTTGATCGTAAAATTCAGCAAGAGGTCATTTGTAAACTTTTCGATGAGCATCCAGAGGTAGATGGTATTTTTGCAAGTGATGACTTAATTGCAGCCTCAGTTATGGTTGAGGCACAAAAAAGAGGAAAAGACATTCCAATTGAACTAAAAGTCATCGGATATGATGGAACAGAAACCAGTCAAACCTTGCTACCTGGATTAACAACAATACGTCAACCAGTTGAGTCAATTGCTAAAAAGGCCATTGAGATTTTAACAAAAGAAATTGAAGGTGAATTTAACGATTTACCACTTGAAACAAGCTTGCCCGTTAAGCTTTTAGAAAGAACAACCACTTAAAGATAGTATCTTGATATATTATTTTGACACTTAGATGTCAACCGATTAGCATGAATTAATTTTTAAAAAAGCTTAATAGTAGCTTTCTAAAAATGAGTATGCTCTAGGTTCAATAGTCTCTAATCAAAAAGACAAACTTCATCAATTGGTGAAGTTTGTCTAAAATGACAGATTTGAATCCGTTTACATTTTAACGTTAAATAGATTGATCTTTATTCTAGTTCCCTACCACACTCACAGGTAACTTTGTAATAACTCTTCCACTTTTGTCAGAGATTTTGATAGTTGTGTTACCTGTCTTTAACCCTCTCAATGTTCCTTGGGAACCTATAGCTTCGGTAGATACTTTTACAATTGACTTGTCAGTTCCTTCCCACTTTAACTCACCTTTGTAATCTAACCAATCCGGCTTTGCTACTGCTTGAACATCCCTTTTTTCGCCTATTTTAAGAACGACTGCTTGTTCACTTAATGTAATTCTTTCTAACTTGTCCTTTTTGAGTTTATCACGCCAAATAGAGTTTAAATGATGAAATTGCAGAGAGTCTACACGTACTTTACCTCCTTTTGAATATAATTCAATGCCACGATTAGCTGGATTAGTATAAATTAAATTTGTAAAAGTTTGTTCCCCATCATTAATAAATACTTCAACCGATGATTCATCCACAAAACCATGAATTTTGATTTTCTTGCGATTCTTTGGATAATCAGTTTCATGACGTGAACCAAATGCAAATGGTTTTCCATTTCGATCGATTAATTCTTTCAACCCAGCATTTGTTCGATCAGTAAAAACCTTGTGATTTTTCACATCAAGTCCTATATCTGTGTGCTCTTTTCCTGAATCCCCTCGTCGCACACGAATTCCAAACTCACGTATTTCCTTCCATGTCATTTCTGCTTCAAATTCAAATGTACTCCCTTTAAAATTAGTAATCTTTTTATTGCCTTCGAACGTAAACGGTTTAAATTGTGTAGTGGTTGCTCTTAATTGTTTTAATTCATCTACTGGTTCTTGTACTAATTTAATTTGACCATTTTCAATTGTCCTTAAGGTCAATTCACGAGGGATAGACATATTACCCATCCACGGAGATGTTGGTGATTGGTATGGATAACGCCAATTAGACATCCATCCAATCCAAATACGTCTTCCATCTTTTTCGGGAATATCAGAGAATGTCTGCCCAGCGTAGAAATCCTGTCCTATATCTGTTGTCAGAACTGTCTCTGGCCCATTGTCATTTTTGAATTCTTTTCCATCAAATTCGCCAATAAAATATTGAGCAGTTGATCCATTTGTTTCATCATTATCGCCAACACTTACATGAAGAACCCATTTTTTCTTTCCACTATCGTCAACAGGTAGCTGGAACAAATCTGGACATTCCCAGACTGCTGCATGTGAGCCTTCCTGGTCACCAAATCGGCTCATTCTTGTCCACTTTTTCAGGTTTTTCGACCCGTAAAAGGTAACACTTTGATTGGTGGATACAACCATTACCCATTGTTTTGTTTCTTCATGCCAGAAAACTTTAGGATCTCGGAAATCCTTCCCTTCATTGTTTGGAAGAACTGGATTACCTTTATATTTTACCCAGGTTCTACCGTTATCTTTACTATAAGCGAGACTTTGTTGTTCTAAGCCATCCAATGTGTTAGTAAAAATCGCAACAAGACCAGATTTTCCATCAAAGAAGCCACTTGTGTCATTCCAATCCACTACAGCACTCCCTGAAATGGCCTCGCCCAATTGATCATGTCCGAACGCAATCGGCATATGTTTCCAATGAGTGAGATCTTTACTAATTGCATGAGCCCAGGTTCCATTTTGTTGATGGAACAAATGATATTCTCCTTTATAAAAAATTAAACCATTTGGGTCTGCTAAATGACCTTCGGGTTGTGAAAAATGGTATTGTGGACGATATAATTCATTGTAGAAAGTAACTTCCGAGATATTCTCCTTATAATCTGTCCCTTTTGCTACATCCTTCCTCACAAAATAACTAAATGATGATAATCCAATTACGGCTATAAATAGAATAATGATCTTTCTCCTAAACGTAGACATTCAACACCTCGACTCTTGTTTATTCATTTTGCGAATTATATACTATTTTTTATTTGATGCCTGTCCCTGAACCACCAATACCCTCCAAAATATACCGTTGGGCTACGATATAAATAAGGATTAATGGAATGGTAGATATGGTGAGTACAGCCATCACTTGATTGGTATAAACAGGATCTGTACTATTAATTGCCGTGATGGCTACTTGGATAGGGAATTTGGACTTGTCCGTCAAAACCATCAAAGGCCAGATATAATCATTCCAACTTCCGATAAAGGCTAAGGTTCCAACTGTAGCAACAGCCGGTTTGGACATCGGTAACATGATCCTTAAAAATATTTGCCACGTATTTGCTCCATCCAACTTGGCTGACTCAATAATCTCTGCAGGTATGGCCATAAAAAAGTTTCGGAATAGATAGATATTGAATGCCCCTGCTAAAACAGGCAAGATGACTGCAAGGCGAGTGTCTACTAATCCTAGTTTCTGAACTATAGTAAATTGTGAGATTAAGATGGTTTCGAGTGGGACGATTAAAAGGGCCAATAAAAGACCAAACAGTACTCGTTTCCCATTAAAATTCAATTTAGCGAACGCAAAACCTGCCATCCCATTGATAATGACAGAACCAGTTGCGACACATAGACCATAGATCAAACTGTTTACTATATAGCCAAGTAAGTGAAAGCGTGACAAAACTTGCTTATATGATATAAACCAATTTGACGGATCGAACGAAGGTAGGAAAGCTTTGACACTATTCATATGATGATATACTTCTGCTTCTGGTTTCATTGATGATGCGATCATCCAGAACAATGGAAAAATAAATAATACCGCCAGTAGAACCAAACAAATGTATTCTAAAATTGTTAAGGGTCCGAAGTTCCGTCTCAATAGTCATCTTCCTCCTTCACTAATCTTCGTTGGGCTAGCGTAACCAATCCAATAATTGTTCCAAAGAGAAGAGCAATTGAACTAGCATATCCAACCATTCGATCTGTAAAACCAGTTTGATAAATGTAATATACAACTGTCATCGTGGAGTTGATTGGACCTCCTTGTGTCATGACCATTGGTTGAACCAGTAATTTAAATGCACCAATTAATGTCGTTATCAAGATAAAAACAGAGGTTGGCTTTAGTAAAGGCAATGTAATGTAAATAAATCGTTGCCATTTATTAATTCCATCTAACTGTGCAGCTTCATAGACATCCCCAGGTATGTTCTGCAACCCTGCCAGAAAAATTAGCATCTGAAAGCCAGCTCCCTGCCATGCTGAAACAAAAACTATTGTAAACATCGCTTGCTTAGGGCTTGTTAAGAACGGTTGAGCTGAGAGGCCAAAATGCGTGAGTACATTGTTGATGATTCCTTCATTTGGATTTAACAAATAGAGCCACAGAACAGAGATAACAACCAGCGACATGACTACAGGGCTAAAGTAGGCTACTTTAAAAAATGTGTTAGCTTTGCGCTGTTTGTTTAACAGGAGGGCTAGCCCAAGAGCTGCCCCTATTTGTAAAGGAATTACCCAAACAACAAATTTTAGAGTGTTCACTAAACTTTTCAAGAAGATAGGATCCTTGAATAAATTGATAAAGTTATCTAATCCGACAAATTTACGCATATCGGGCGTTAACAGGTAGTAATCTGTGAATGCATAGTAGATGGACATAATCGCTGGAATAATGAGGAACAGCAATAAAAGGAATAATGCCGGTCCTAAAAATGTATAAGCTACTACGTTTTCTTTCCATTTCATTTTATTTTTGGTCTCTTTTGATTTTAGTGGAAAATTGGAAACGGTCTTATTTCTTTTTAATCCAGTTTTAATCATAATGCCTCCTTCTAGCTGCTTTTATCGATTCGCCTTATCGATAGCTTCCTGCATTTCTGTAGCACGTGAATCTAAGATGTTTTTGATATTTTTGTTTTGATCATAGAAACTTATATCATCAATTGTTTGTTGGAAAGCACGTGTTACTTGTGGATACGCTGATGTTACTGGTCGAGTGTGTCCTGATTCCTTTAATTGTTTCATGAATACATTCATTTGATCAGAAAATTCTTTTGTAAGCACTTTCTCAGAAGAGTAACGAACTGGTAGGGCTGCAATTGTGCGACTTAATTCTAAATTTGAATTTTTATTTGTCATCCAATCCACCAATTTAGCAGACCATTCTTTATTTTCAGACTTTTGTGTTGTTGCAAACTGCCAACTTCCTGAAGGTGAAACCAGTCTCTTTGTTTTTGGTGATACGGGATAAGGCATCACACCATAATCAACTTTTTGAAAGTTTGTTTCCAGATCTGTTACTGTCCATACACCACTAAACTTCATTGGATACTTTTCTGTTTCAAAAGCTTGTTTGACGGGGGTACGCGTTGTATACCCTTCTTTTAACATTGTTTGAATAAAACGCAATGCTTCAACAGTAGGCTTCTGATTAAACACACCTTCTGCCTTCGTACCATCTTTTGAGAGAATTTCTCCACCTGCAGACCATACAAATGGTGTTAGAGCATACGTTAACATTTCATCTTTTGATTGTAATTGCATATCAATAGCCGGTTTATTATATTTTTCTTTTAACGTTTTACACAGGGCAATAAATTGATCCCATGTCCAAGGTTTATCAACTGTCGGTAACGTATTTAAATCAACGCCTGCCTCTTGTAACATTTTTTTATTGTAGTAAATTCCCACGGATGATTCACTAGCACCAATTGCATACAATTTGTCTTGATATGTTCCTTGTTGCTTAATACTCGGTAGTAAATCATCTTGATCTTTCACATACTCATCTAGTGGAGCAATGATGCCAGATTTAGCATAAGCAGCCGTATTCGGCCCATCTAAAGTAATAACATCTGGTAATGTACCGGTTGTCAGTGCTGCGTTCACTTTATCTTCATACCCACCACCGTTTCCACTACGTGGAATAAATTCAATCTTAGCTTTAATATCTTCAGATGCGTACTTCTTGTTGAAAGCTTCTACCCGGTTTTTATAAACTTTACCTTCTTCATTATCATCAGATACATGTACCCACATTGTGATGACTTTTTTTCCATCACTGTTGACACTTTGATTTTTACTACATCCTACTGCAGCAAAAATCAGTAATAAAGCTATACTTACAAATAGCCACTTTTTCATACATTCCACGTTCCCCTCTTTTATCTTTTCCATAAATATAAAAGCGCTTTCAATGAAAATTTTATGTCAAGCGGTTTCACATGTCAACCGGTTGACATGAAATGTTTGAATTTTCTTTTTTATTTATTGCTCTTTGTTATATCCAATTCTATATCTATCATTCAAAAGTTATTTAAGTGATGAATGAAATAATTTTGTAATGACGCTTACGCTCATTTTTGCGTTTTCTTTTGTATTTTTCAAAACAAGTGTAGTTTAAATGCTTATTCATGTCCATTCCCCCTACTGGTCTTTTAAAGAGATTTCTCAGTAAAGATATCCTCTCAATACCAGTAGGGGCTGCAGCCTTTTGTGTGTTGCACACAAAAAAGAGCCTTTGCTGGATCCTTTTTGTTTAGATATTGCTGAATATATTGCAAAACACAACGCTCTCATATTCTATTTTAATTAGGTTATTAGTATTGTTTCTACTTAAAATTATTGCAGGTTTTAACCCACATAAAAAGTTTGTGACACCCACACTTTTCTCTCCTACAAACTAAATACTCGTAATAATGTCAATTGTGCGAACGATAATCATCAATAAAAGATACGTTATTAGACTTGATTACTATGGGTCCGCTTTTGTCTTCCAAAATAATAATGGATCCACATTTACCTTCTTGTACAGCTTAGTGTAATATGAAAAAATCTCTACGTCCTTAATAAATGAAATTGTTCAAAAAGGTTTTTCAGTTTGAGTATTTTCATTTCAGTTATGTCACTTGTTGCTGGTCTTCTTGATCAAGTCCACGCCATCGTATGCCAGACTTTCCACACTTGCATCCATCTGCGGCAAGTAATGATCAAAAAAGTTCTTCGTATAGTCTGTCACAAGATGTCGCATCTCCATAGCATTCCGTTCGCCTCTGAGTTCCTCATTAACACTGGTAAACACGATGTCGCAGTAATCTAAATGCGCAACACGATCAACAGAGAAATAATAGGTTTCCATACTGTTGTTAGCGCCAATGATCGCATTCATATTATAGTTAGGTTCAGAAAATAGCAGCAAAAAGGGTTTCTTCAGGTCGCTGTCGATAAGACCGAACGCACCACTATCCAAGCCAATCCCGCAGGCGAACCGGTCGTCGTCCCGGCAAACAATCGCCGCCGTTGGCCCTCCATAAGAATGTCCGACTATGCCTATGCCGATGTCAAGCAACAATCTGTCCTTAAAGATGGAATTCACCTCTCCAGAGTCCAGTTTGTATAGATAATCGGCTACATACCTGACATCTTCTGACTGTAATTCACTATACTTCATTAACTGGTTAAGTATCGGCAGTGTAAGGACGTTACGGCACATGTCAATGGCCGTTTCATCGTCAGGCCGCATCTCCATCTTACTAGAAAATGCCATCATCTCCGGATCTTCAGAAAACGCCATCATGACATCGGAAAAATCCTTTGATACATTAAACAGGCGCCCGTCTTTACGCTTATACATCGTGCTATTCTGATGGCCGATGCTTACGACAACATACCCAATGCTTGCCAAATCTGTACAAATCACTGTACCCCATTCTGGAGAACCGCCCCCGCCGCAAACATAGAATAACACCGGATAGCGATTTTCCTTCTCGGAAAGAGCAAGGTCGTCGTAACACTGAGTCTTGATATCGATAGAGAAAAAATCCTTCTTTTTAAGATACTCAGTGACAAGTGGCTGTTCATTAAGCATCTCGTAGACTTCTGGAAACATGTACGTTGATGTAGTCTTCCCTTCGCTACTATCGGACGGATAGTACACAAACGCCGTCAGTTCCCTTTTTGAGTGATCTGATGCCGTGTAATCAACATCCATTTGGGTTCGCCCGACAGTAAAGCCACCAATTGGTTTTGGAAATGCATCATCAGTTTTCAATTTCTTGTTCCCCCTTTCTTAATAAAAGTGGTGAATGTGAAATACATACATTGCGCTATAAGCGCTTTTCAACAATCTGAAACTATTACATCCTATCTTCAGTGAATCATATATACTCCATGGCTTTCTTGATATCGCTACCAATTTCAGAAATATTTATGATTCCCTTCATCATGTCTTTGTACAAAAGTTGAAACATGTAACTAGTTTAAATAAAAAATACCATCATTGCCAAAAGATCAAAGGACATGATGGTATTATAGAACATATTAAGTTGGTTCGATTAATCGCCTGTCATTGATCTTTTGGCTTCGTTGTGCTTCGTTGTATTTGTATGCTTCTATTTAATTAATCATATATCCAATTTGCACATTAGGAATAAGCATAATATAACCCGATTGTTTCAATCGGCTGATTACGTTATGAATGCTCTTATTCTCCAGTCTTAGCAAACTGTTTCAATCGATCTCCAATTTCATCTCGTACTCTTTGGAAAAAAGCCCACTTCTCTATTTCTGTTCCTTCTGCTTTTGCTGGATCATCAAAGCCCCAATGTACACGTTTGACATGAGAGGGTGTCATCGGGCATTTATCAGCTGCATCACCGCATAGTGTGACGACTAAGTCAGCATTTTGTAATATGTTCTGATCAATCAGGTCAGACGTTTGATTAGAAATATCAATCCCTATTTCTTTCATTGCTTTTACAGCATTCGGATTTAATCCATGAGCTTCAATACCAGCGCTATAGACCTTCCACTCATTTCCAAGATGTTTTTTAGCCCATCCTTCAGCCATTTGACTACGACAAGAATTGCCGGTACATAAAAAGTAAATTGATTTCTTTGACATGTTGATCTTCTCCTTTAATGTATAATGATTAGCCAGAAATACAAAGCTAATAGTGTGATGAATAGTGTTGGTACTGTGAGAATGACACCGATTTTGAAATATGACCCCCAGGAAATCTTCACACCTTTTTGAGATAGTACGTGAAGCCATAAGAGTGTTGCCAAAGAACCTATAGGTGTAATTTTTGGACCTAAATCAGAACCAATGACATTTGCGTAAATCAACGCTTCTCTCATCATTCCTTGGGTATCAGTACCGGATATGGCTAATGCATCAATCATGACAGTCGGCATATTATTCATGACAGATGAAAGAATTGCTGCGATAAATCCCATACCAAGAGTCCCTACCAATAAACCTTGATCTGCTACAGCTTGAATCACGCTTGAAAGAGCATCAGTGAGTCCTGCATTTCGCATGCCATAGACAACAACGTACATGCCGATTGAAAAGAAAACGATCGCCCATGGCGCTTCTTTTAATACGCTTTTAGTTTCAACAGCAGGGCTTTTTTGGGCAATGATTAAAAATATGATGGCGATCACGCCAGCTATGACCGATACAGGTATGGATAAAGATTCGCTAGCAAAATACCCAATCAATAAAAAAACCAATATATACCAAGATAATCTAAACATTTTTGGATCTTTTATTGCTTCATGAGGGTGCTTTAACTCAGTCAGATCATAGCGCTTAGGTATACTCTTTCTAAAGAAAAGGTATAATGCAGTGATACTCGCTAGCAATGAGAAAAGGTTTGGCACAATCATTCTAGATGCATATTCGATAAAAGTTATTTGAAAATAGTCGGCTGTTACAATGTTCACCAAGTTACTTACGACAAGGGGAAGCGAAGTTGTATCTGCAATAAAACCACTCGCAATAATAAATGGGAACACAATTTTTTCATTGAAGTGTAATGCTCTGACCATGGCTAAAACAATGGGTGTCAAAATTAGTGCTGCACCATCGTTTGCAAATAAAGCAGCTACGGCTGCACCTAAGATAGTGACATACACAAACATACGTAGCCCACTTCCTTTTGCAGCCTTTGCCATATGCAGTGCTGCCCACTCAAAAAAACCGATTCGATCTAGTATGAGTGAAATGACGATAATGGCGACAAAAGCTAAAGTCGCATTCCAAACGATGCCTGTCACGGTCATCACATCTTCAACATTCACAACACCTATAATTAAGGCTAAAATAGCTCCTCCACATGCTGACCAGCCAATCGATAAGTTTTTTGGTTGCCAAATAACCAATCCCAAAGTCAACAAAAATATGAGTAATGACAATATGGCAAAACTCAAACTCATCCCTCCTTACGAACAAGAAACGTTAGTTCCGTTATGTTGAACCCTTTTTAAAAGATCATCTTCTTTGTCTATTTGATTTAAGATCATCCGAATCGTCTCAAATTCTGGACACAGTGTATTAATTGAATAATAACGCCACTGTCCTTTTCTATTTTCGTGGACAAATCCAGCCTTTTTTAATTTTCCTAAATGTTGACTAATGGATGGTTGACTCATTTCGAACATATCGACTAGTTCACAAACACAATATTCCTTCTCCAAAAATAATTTCATCATGATCAGTCTTGTTTGATCGCTAAGTGCTTTTAAACAATTCGTCATATGCGTCACACCAATTGAAACATTAGAATCCACTATGCTATGATCCCCCCTCTTTTTCAAATATTAGTCACTGTTTTCAACTCCTTTATTAGTATATAATCAATGACTTATATAAACAATAGATTATATGAGTCAAACCAAAAATTTATTCATGGATAGAAATATGGCATTCAATGTTTTCTCATTTTTAAATAAAGTATTTTCATTAAAATTGAAGTAAAAAAAGCTTATGTTTGGGAACATAAGCTTTTTGGATATCTATACTTTTTTATAACGATTTGAAAGATATCGTCTCATTTTTGTGATGACACAGGTACACATGCTTAGAAAGGTCATAGTCACTACCCAATATATATTTGACATGACGAACCCCGTATAGGCAAATATGAAATAGTCGAAACTACAAATGTGATGATTAGAACGACATACTCGCTAAAAGGTAACCAACAATCCCCCAAACCAAAGATAACAATGGCAATGTAAATAAGATTAGAGCCATCGGGTGAAGAAAGAATACGCTAATAAAATCCACGCTCCTTGCCAGTTATTTTATGACTTCCAAGCTCTCCAAACCAACTGTAAGCAATAAAAACTTTTTGTAGCATGCTTATTCAATAAGTTTATATGATATGGTTTTTGTTGAGCTAGTTTTTGCTGCATTTACATATGTGGCATGATAATACTTCTTCATCCAAAGCCCATAACCAAAATAAGAAACTCAGCTTGTTGCAATTCGATGTTTTTAACGCTTTACTACAAATGTTGTCACACTTTGAGCCGGAAGATGGGTCCAAAATTGATTGCCTGATATCGTTACATCTGTTCCAGGCTCGAGGTTACTGCTTTTGCTTGTGATCCACCTCGATGCTTCTGAAACAGTTCCATTCTGCATCACAAAGTGTTGATTGACTCCTGTATTGTTTTTATTGATCGCCACAATGACGACTCTATTCTCACCTTTATAGGCTGATACGAAAACATTCGGTTCAGGACTTTTCGTTGCATCAATCCTTACGTAGCCAGGACGAACAAATTTGGAGAAATGTGCCATGTTGTATCCGCGTTTGCTGATCATCCCATCTTCTTTCATAGGACCATAAGACCTGCGGATGTACCACCACACATATGCTTGGAAATCCCCTTCTACCATTGAATGGTGAATATGCTCTGAAACCCCTAATGCTTCAGGCCAACGGTCCGCTGAGTTGTTGTCACTATTCGGGTAGTATACTTCTGTCATCCATAGCTCTTTTCCTCCTCCTTTTTGTTTAAAAAGCGGATATGGAAGCTGGCTGATTTGGGTCCCGTACAGGTGAGCACCGAGAATGTCCATATTTCTAAGCGCCTGCGGATCATTCAAAATGGGGTCCGATAGATTTTTTAGGTATTGAAATGATTCTGGCGCAATTACACGGGCATTGATGGAACCGGCATTTTCTCTCATGAAACGCAAGATTTCCTGCGGGGTCCACCATGTCCATTCGTGTGCATAATCTGGCTCGTTTTGCACTGAAATGGCATAAAGATTCACCCCGTTACTCTTCATATAAGTCACAAAGTCGTTTAGATGCTGAGCATATGCTGCGTATTGATTGTATTTAAGCCGCTTAGCAGTTGTTCCATTACGATTGAAGGTCTCGACCATACTGCTTGGAGGGTTCCATGGCGAAGCAATCACCAAAGCTCCGTGCTCTATCGCGCGTTTGGCAGTGGCGACTTCTCTGTGCCAATTATTTCTGTTCTCGTCTACATATATTCTAAGAATAGAAAACCCTAATTGATTCTGTCCATTGCCAAAGGCGGTTTCCCTTTGAGGTGCTGTCAAATCCCCGATCCAAGCTGGGTGGTTCATTCCGCCAAAGCCACGAATCACCTGTCTTTCCGCATTTATATTTACATTGGCATCACTTGCTGCAGATACTTTAGTCACTCCGGGTCCTATGAACATGAGAGGCAACATGGTGAAGCAGGCCAATAAAGCACAAATTGATTTTTTTACACATGACATCGAGTTCCCACTCCTCTACCCAATATTTCTGCATCTGCCTTTGTTACCTTTGAGTAAATTGCCATGAATCAAATTGAAATAGGTTTCCTGCACCTGTTCCGGTAAAGACAAAAAATACGTTGTGCACGCCTGTTGCACCGTTAACCGCAGTTTCAATTTCTCGCCAGTTTTGCGTTCCGCCTGTTGAAGGAACATGGAGTGTTCCGACTAGTCTGCCGCTTGTACTGCCAAGTCGTACTTCTATTTTCCCGCTTGTAGCGGATGCGACATTGGCTTTAAATGTGCTTGCACCGCTCGATCCAAAGTCTACATTCCCCGCAGCCACCCAATCTCCGTTCTGAATATTGGTGACATGTTGATTGTTGACCGGCCCTCCGGGTGCTGAAGAGTCTTCTGTCAAAATGCGTCCATTCCAAGCAAACGTTTCAGCTTCTGTCCTTTGATAAGGATTCAGATTGGACAGCTGTTTGACCCCCTCATAATTGGCTGCTACTTCTTGAAGGGAGCCATTTGTCTGATGCACTAGCTTATTAATATGCGGAGAACGGTACCCTTTTCCGGCTCCGAACAGAGCGGAGCTGACAGTTTGCGTATGATACACCACATACCACTCATTTTTAAAATTGAAAACAGCATGATGGTTGTTTCCACCGCCTCCAAAAAATGCGCCCGGATTTTTCAGGAAGTGCCCTCTATACGTAAAGGGGCCCATCGGACTTGAGCTGGTCATATAACCAATCTCACCAGGGGGTTTGTCAGCTGGGTGTGTGCCGCCAAAATTGATACAATAGGAATAGTAATAGGTTCCGTTATACTTGTGCATGCCTGAGTCTTCAAACATAAAAGGGGCATCAATGGTAGAAGCACTGCCCGCAACACTCGTCATATCTTCCCCTAATTTCATGACTCTGGCTGTTTTTGGATTCGCCCACTCTCCCTGTGTTGGATTTGAATCGCCAGGAACACCTCCGCCGGCATATAGGTAACCAGTACCATCATCATCTACAAAAACTGCTGGATCAAAAAGCCATACAACCCCCGACATGCCTGGCGTACTTGGCGTGACGAGCGCTTTTCCGATTGGATCCGTCCACGGACCAATTGGGCTATCTGCTGTTAGAACCCCGATACCTCCCCCACTGTTCGCGAAATAAAGGAAAAATTTATCCTTACCATTGATCTTTTTCACCGCGGCTGATGGGGCCCAAGAAGCTCCCGCCCATTTGGCAATGCCTCTCCCACCATTTGCCCCGTTGGCACCTGCTACTGGAATGGCTCCATGATCAGTCCAGTTCACCATATCCGCTGACGAGATGACAAACACCTTATTTAAATTGGCAAATGAATTATCCTTAATTGTCCCGTTGCTTTGATACTCGTAGTCATCACTTGACATATAAATATAGACTCTTCCGTTATAGGTCAGTGCAAATGGATCTGCCCCCAAATGATGGTCAATTAGCGGATTTGACTTCCCTACTTGTTTTGCAATGGGGCTGCTTACAGCCTTCGCATTACTCCAAGGTACACAGCTCAATATTAAAGCCATAACCAAAAAACATACACTACACTTCTTTCTCATCGCTTTACATCCTCCTGGTATCTAAGATAGGGTTCCTTCAAAAATATGTTGTCGTTTGACCATGGAGAATGCATAAAAAGACTTATTTCTTGAGGGTGTGCGTGTACATATGAGCGTATGATTCTCACCTTTTCATCAAATTTGGCAAGGACGTTTGATACATTCTTAAAGTTGGTCAGTTTTCGTTCTGTGATGTCGCATTGAAATGACCAATAAACTAAGTCCTGCTGAGATGATCCCCACAAAGACGACATACTGGATGCCCATGTTAGAAATAAAGTAACCGCCAAGTATTGTGCCAATCACAGTCCCAATATTGGTCGATGACAAGAATATTCCGTTTGCAAAGTCAGGAGCCTCTGGTGCTGCGGATGTCACAACATATTGATTCACAAGTGCGCCTATTCCCGCTAATATCCCCCATAGTAATATAATCAAAATCATTAGGAACGTTTGCTGCGCGGCCAAAAATAAAAAAACATATACCGTACTTAACATGATGGGTGTCATGATTATGATGCGTTTAGCATGAAGTGTCAATAACTTTCCGGCTGCCACATTTCCAATGATGTTGGCTACACCATAGATGAACAACAGCAAGCTTGATAGATTTGCAGAAACTTGACTCACCGATTGTAAGTACTCAGCTAAGTAGCTATATACCCCAAATATGGCTGCATTTAATAAGATGACAAAGATGATTGAAAACCACGGTTTTGATTTTGTTAAGATGTTCAGTTGCTCACCATGGGTTCGCCTTACTTGAACAGGCATTGACGGAATCCATATGAGAGTGGCAATGAGAACGAGCAGGTTGGTCACTGCAAAAAAAGCCATAGCCATTTGTAAATTTGACACGCTAGCGATCAAACTGACAACCGGTACACCTACTACCATACCGGCAGACACACCAACAAACACTTTCGATACGGCTTTAGGAGCCTCTTCTTTGCTGACAGATTCAGCTGCAATCGAAAATGCCAATGCACAATAGACTGGATGGAAAAGTGCTGGAATGATTCGTGCAAGCATTAATACGGTAAAATGAGTTGTAAATATTGAGATGATATTCCCTACAACAAATATACTAAGGACGAGCAGCATGACTTTTTTTCGATTATATCTAGATAGAAGGAGCGGCATGGTTAGACCTGATACAGCCACACCAATGGCAAATACGCTAACTAACCAACCTGCTGTTGAAACGTGTACATCATAAAAAGCTGCAATGTCAGGTAATATACCGATAAACCCCATCTCAGTATTCAAAATACCGAAAACACCTATTGTTAAAATCAAGATCAATAATTGCGGCTGATTCCTCATCTACATTCTCCTCACTTCTAAATTGATTTATGATTGAAGCTTGAGTATAGTTTAAGGGGAAGTTTATGATATAACCAATACTTAAATCTCATAAGGCGAAATGCCTTTTAGGCATAATGCGCTTTTTGTCGAGGGGGTCGTGAGGATAGAAATTAGGGTTTTACGTTATTTTCTTGCTGTTGCTAGAGAAGGAAGCATCACAGGTGCAGCCCATTATCTGCATGTTACACAGCCTACTTTATCTAGACAGTTAAAGGAATTAGAAGATAAATTGGGGAAAAAACTATTTGTCCGCAAGAGTCATCATATGGCACTTACTGAGGAAGGCATGATTTTACGAAAAAGAGCTGAAGAAATCATTGAGATGGTCACGAAAGTGGAAAAAGAATTTCAATCAATGGAAGGCACTATTAGTGGGGATGTGTATATTGGCGGCGGAGAAACAGAAGCGATGAGGCTCATTGCAAAAGTCGTAAGAGACTTTCAGCTAAAGTATCCAAAGGTCAAATGTCATTTTCAAAGCGGCAACTTTGATGATGTCACCGAGATGTTAGATCAAGGGTTGCTTGATTTCTGTCTACTCATTGAACCAGCCGATTTGTCTAAGTATCATTCCATTCGTCTGCCTGCCGATGATGTTTGGGGAGTTGTTATGAGAAAAGACAGCCCTTTGGCGATGAAAGAATCCATCAGAAGGCAGGATCTAGTCGATCTTCCTCTTCTTCTTTCTAGACAAGCGATGAAATCCGGTTTATCTAGGAATGAGTTCTCGGAATGGTTTGGAGAGGATTACGAGAAGTTACATGTGGTGTGTACGTATAACCTATTATACAATGCTGGCATCATGGTCAAAGAAGGGGTCGGTTATGCGATATCCATTGATAAAGTGGCCGATACGTCAGAGGAGAGCCACTTGTGCTTTAGGCCACTAGAACCGAAACTAGCATCAGGTGTCCGTTTCGTTTGGAAAAAGCATCAAGTCTTTTCTCAGGCGGCTCATCTGTTTTTTTCAGAAATGGAAAAACAATTTTCAAAGCACAATGGTCAAGGAAGAGACAAATAGATGCAGTCACCTACTCTGGCGCTGCATCTTTTTCTTCTTTTATTTACATATAACGGGCGGTGACCATTTTCTTTCTTGTGTAAAACTCGACCCCATCTGTTCCATTGGCGTGTAAGTCCCCGTAGAATGAATCTTTCCATCCGGAAAACGGAAAGAATGCCATTGGTGCGGGAACACCGATGTTAATGCCTAGCATGCCCGCCTCTATGTTTTCGCGGAATTCTCTTATGCGTGATGCGCTGTCTGTGTAAAGACATGCCCCGTTTGCAAACTTTGATTGATTGGACAGGTCAATCGCTTCGCTAAGTGATGAGACTCGTACAATAGATAAAACAGGGGCGAAGATTTCATCTTGCCAAATTTTCATTTGACTCGTGACGTGATCAAAAATCGTTGGTCCAACAAAATAACCTTCTCCATTCGTTTCTTTGTCTTTTCGTCCGTCACGAATGAGACTGGCTCCTTCTTCAATACCTGATTGTATGTATTGAAGCGTCCGCTCTTTATGCTGCTTTCGGATGACAGGCCCAAGAAAAACGTCCTCATTGATTCCATTTCCGATCACCAGTTGATTGGCTTCGTCGACTAATTGGTGAATGAGTTTGTCCGCCACCTCTTCCTCGACTGCAACAACAGCGGCAGCCATGCATCGTTCTCCAGCTGATCCAAAGGCAGCACCAATGATTTGTTTTGTTGCCATTTCTAAATCGGCGTCTTTCAACACAATCGAGTGGTTTTTTGCGCCAGCTAGCGCTTGTACACGTTTCCTGTGTTCTGTTCCTTTTTGATATACATACTCTGCGACTGGCTGAGAACCGACAAATGAGATCGCTTTTACTTTTGGATGCACAAGAAGACCATTTACGACATCATGTGCACCGTTTACAATGTTTAAGACTCCTTTAGGTAGCCCTGCTTCTTCAAACAGTTCTGCTAACCGTGCAGCGAGAAGAGGCGTGCGTTCGGATGGTTTTAAAATGAACGTATTTCCACATGCAATCGCAAGTGGGAACATCCAGCAAGGGACCATCATTGGAAAGTTAAATGGCGTAATACCACCAATGACACCAATTGGATAGCGATACATTCCGGATTCGAGACCAGTTGCGATATCTGGCAATTGTTTTCCCATCATGAGCGTCGGAGCACCAGCGGCAAATTCTACACATTCAATTCCGCGCTGCACTTCTCCTCTGGCTTCTGACATACTTTTTCCGTTTTCAATCGTGACGAGTTCTGCTAGCTCTTCCCACTTCTCTACGAGTAGCTGTTGATATTTAAAAAGGATTCGTGCACGTCTAGGGACAGCTGTTTTCGACCAAATGGTAAACGCTTTTTGTGCGGCTTGTACCGCACGTTCCACATCTGTTTTTGTTGAGAGAGGGACTTGTGCGATCACTTCTCCAGTCGCCGGATTATAGACAGCTTCGGTTTGATTCGTTTCCGCATCCATCCACTTCCCGCCGATATAATTTTTCAACGTTTGGATATCTGTTTTGGTCATGTCTTTGTCTCCTTTTTATCATGATTGGGTCATCTCACACTTTAGAAGCTCTTGTTTATCACCCATTGTCTCATCAAACGATTGCCCATCTGTATACACGCTTTGTCAAATAAAACCGTTGTATTGGTTTACTTTGTGATCAATGATGCATCATAAACCGCTCCGGTGCATACAAAAACCTGATGCCGCACAGCATCAGGTGGAAGGATCATCTCATCTTTTCATTTAGGACGGAGATGAAGTGACAGATTGATTCGGTTCTGAAAAATGTGGCAGCATGTCTCCATGGGCTTCGATTAAGTCATCACATAGTTTAATCGTGTCATCAATGGATAGTTCAGCACTTGTATGTGGGTCTAACAAAGCCGCTTGATAAATATGTTCTTTTTTCCCGCTGATGGCTGCTTCAATTGTCATCAGCTGTGAGCTGATGTTGGTACGGTTAAGGCCCGCCAATTGCTCTGGTATCTCTCCGATAAAACACGGCATGATGCCGCTACGATCTGCAATACATGGTACTTCCACACATGCTTTTTCAGGCAGGTTTTGAATCAGTCTCCCTGTATTGAGTACATTGCCACCAAATTTAAATGGCACATTCGTTTCAATGGCTTCAATAATGCGTGAGCCGTATTCTTTCGAGCGCGTATGCGTGATGTGTGTATTTCCCACAAGATCATCCTTCATTGTATTCCAATTGTTGATTTGCTCTTCGCAACGGCGCGGGTATTCATCAAGCGGAATGTTAAACCGCTCGATAAGCTCTGGATAACGTGATTTAATAAAATATGGATGGTACTCGGCATTGTGCTCTGATGATTCTGTCACGTAGTAGCCGAATTTATCCATTAATTCAAAACGAACCATATCATCGTGTTTCATGTTTTGTTTTTCTTTTGCTCGTTTTTTGATGTCTGGATATAAGTCTTTCCCATCTCGTTTGACCTCTAATAACCATGCCATATGGTTGATGCCGGCGATTTTTTCTTCAATCCCCTCATGTTCCATTTGGAGAGATTCAAACAGATCTTTTGTACATACTTGAACACTATGGCAAAGGCCAACGGTTTGAATCGGTGTATAACGCAGCATGGCCCCTGTCAGTGTCGCCATCGGGTTCGTGTAGTTTAAAAATAAGGCATTAGGACAAACCTCTTCCATATCCTTCGCGAAATCGAGCATGACGGGAATGGTTCTAAGTGAACGAAAGATCCCACCGATCCCAACTGTATCCGCAATGGTTTGTCTTAGTCCGTACTTTTTAGGGATGTCAAAGTCGATGACAGTACTTGGCTTATAGCCTCCGACCTGAATGGCATTGATGACATATTTCGCGTCCCTTAAGGCATCTTTACGATCGTCATATGCACGAATGGCCACATTTGCATTGTAGTTTTCTTTTAAGTGTTTGAGCATGGTCTCTGATTCTTTTAGCCGGTTTTGGTCAATATCATATAAGGCGAATTCAAAGCCAGATAACGCAGGCACAAACATACAATCTCCTAATATATTTTTGGCAAATACGGTACTCCCAGCACCGATAAAGGTAATTTTAGACATAGACGACTCTCCTTTTTTATATCAAGTTTGGATTATCCTTTCACAGAACCTTGCGAAAGCCCTGCGATAAAGTATTTTTGCAGGAGTAAAAACATCGTGACCATTGGTAGCATTGCAATGAGTGCGGCTGCACCAACGAGCTGGAGCTGATGTTGATTTTGACCGAAGAAATTGGATAATGCGACTGTAAGTGTATGCATCTCTTTATCTTGTAAAAAGAAAATCGCAAATTGATAGTCGTTCCAAATGTAAACACATGCAATAATCAAAACAGAAGCTGTAATGGGCTTTAATAGCGGGAAGACGACAGTGAAAAAGACTCTTAGTGTTCCTGCTCCATCGATACGTGCTGCTTCTTCCAGCTCTTTTGGAATGGTAGACCTGATAAAACCAGCGTATAAAAAGATGGTGAGCGGCAAGAAAGCAGCCACATTGTTGAGTATTGCGATTTGATACGTGTTCATCATCCCGATTTGTACGACCATCTTGTATAACGGAACAAGTGCCGTCAGAGGTGGAATGACCATAATGGCAATAAACAACAGGTAAACGGCTTTATTGAGCTTCGTTGCCCTTCTGGCGAGTGGATAGGCTGCAAGTGATCCTAGAAAAATGAGCAACACTGCAGAGCTGAATGTTATGATCAATGTATTCAAAAACGATTGTCCCAATTGGGCCTCTGACCATGCGATGAGAAAATTTTCAACATGAAGATTTGTTGGAAAGAGCCATTTTGAACTAAAATCACCCATGCCCTTTAGTGAAGTCGTCACTAAAATGTAAAATGGGATCAAATGAAGCAATGTAATCAAAAGAGCGAGTAAGGATAACCATCTTTTCTTTCGTTTATATGCGCTATCCATCACACCTCGGTCTCCTTTCGTTTGAAATAAATCAGTGCAGCGATACTGATCACAAGGATGATGAGGGCCATGAAGACACCTTGAGTTGCTGCATAGCCGGCATCTTGCCGCTTAAAGTACAAATCATACATAAAAGTGGACATCGATTGTGAGGCATCACCAGGTCCGCCTCCTGTGAGGGCGACAATGACATCAAATAGCTTCAACCCGCCAATGACATTGAGCACAACATTAATGGTGATCGATGGCATTAAAAGCGGCAGCGTAATCCGCCTGAATTGCTGGAGACTAGACGCACCGTCTAATTGTGCCGCCTCATAATAATCTTTTGGAATGCTTTGGAGCCCTGCTAAATAAATGATCATCGCAATACCGACGAATTGATACGTGTTCACCATTACAATGATCCATGTGTTCAATTGTGGATTGCCAAGTGCATTCATTTGTTCAAAGCCGAAAAGCGCCACGACGTCGTTTAATGCACCGCCTTGGTATGCAAAAATGAAATACCATATGTAGCCCATCGCAATCGGGCTAATCATGACCGGCAAGTAAATAATCGTCCTTGTGACCGCTCTCATTTTCAAACTGTGATTTAACAGGAGCGCATACCCAAGTCCAATGATATTTTGTAAGATGGTACTTCCGATCCCATAAAGCAGCGTGTTTTTTACGACAAGCCACGTTGTTGGATCTTGTAGCAACCGTTCATATTGTGCAAGTCCGATCCACTCATAGTTTTGTGAGAAACCGTTCCAATTTGTAAAAGAAAGCTGAATCCCGTTGAAAAAAGGGTAAATGATAAAGGTACTAACAACGAGAACAGCAGGTAAGTACATCCACCAAAGTGATGATTTGTGACTTCGTTTCATCTTTTGTTTTGGAAAAGAGGTGAATGTTGCCGTTTGTTTTGTTTTCGAGAGATCACTCATTGGCTTCACTCCTGTTTCAGCTTGAGTTGGTTATTGTTTGTTTAACCGCTGATATTCCTCTTCCATTTTCTTCGATAATTGTTCTGGTGTGATCGAGCCCGCTAATAATTCTTGACCAGTCGTTGCCATGACAGCCCACATGCCGCTTGGTAAATACTTTCGATCAAAGTAAGGTTCAATCTTGATGTCCTCATACTGTTCATAAAAGGAAGAGTAATAGTTTTTCGCTTCCACATGTTTGAGGGCTGTTTCAGAAGACGTCCCTTCTGCGATTTTCTTCGCATTTTCAGGTTTTGCTAGAAAATCAATGAATTGTTTGGCTTCTTTTAAATGCTTGGAGTCTTTCCATGCAGCGACAGTAAACCTTTCTCCACCGATCCAGTTTTGCTGATCCCCTTCATGAATTGATGGAACAGGCATCGTCCCCACTTTGATTGCATCGTTCAATTCTGTTGCCTCAGGCCCTAGAGAACCGCCTACGAAGGAGAAAGCGATTTTGTTTTGAGCCATTAATTCAGGTGCTTGGGTGAGTTTAGCTGTGAGTACATCTTTGTTTAAAAGCTCTTCATCTTTTAATTCCTTCATAAACTGCGGAAGCGGCTTATACTTAGACCAGTCAAACGTTCCATCTTCTAGCGATTTTCCGTATTGATGATTTTGATCAGTTATTAATAATGGTGTGGCTAATTCATCAAAGACTTGGGCAATGTTTGAGTTATCTCCTCCTGGGATCCAGAGCGGCACGACCTCTCCATTGCTCTTTTCTTTCACAGTTGTCAAAGCCTTCTTTAATTCATCCAGTGTTTTAGGCACTTGAATGTCATATTTTTTTAATAGATTCGCATTAAAACTTAAGCCATCTTTGGCTTGGTTAAGAGGATAGGCGTATACTTTGCCATTTTGATCTTTTAAAATTTGATCTAGTGAAGGATCTAGATGTTGTACCCAGTCCATGTCTTTTAAATCAGCGACATATTCGCTATATCGCAATTTGGCCCAGCCGTGTGTATCAAAGAGGTCAGGCATATCATTAGCGCCCATTTTGACGCGTATCATGTCCTCGTAGTTGTTACCAGGGAAGTTTGCATCAATTCGAATGTTTTCGTGCTCCTTTTCAAAATCACGAATCACTTCCTCAAACGCTTTTCTTTCCCCGTTATTACTCATGGTCGAAAAAAGGGTCAGTGTGACCTTTCCGTTTGCTTCGGACGCCCCACTATTACCGCATGCAGATAATACGACCGCCAAGACAATCACTACACTCAGCAAGATGCTTTTTTTATTCATGGTCTCCTCCTTATAATTACAGAAAATTCAGACTATATTTAGTAGAATTCAAACCGTTGTGCAAACAAAAGAAGTCCATTATACTGGAATTCAATTCTTTTCAAAGAGAGATAAAAGCAAAAATCGGTAGACCCCCTTGCGTACACGTGATTTGGCCATCATGTGATGGAGTTCTCCAGTTGCTTCTTTGTCTCTTTTTTTGTTTGCCTTCATTGATTGACTCACCCCCTTTCATGTTTGGCACATGTACTTCCTCTTTCAATAAGTTTTGTTGGCACGACTACTTTTAACGGCAATGTTCTCCCGCGGATTCGCTCCAGCAAAAGCTTCAGACCAACTTCCCCCATTTGTTCTGTATACACTTTAACGGTCGTGAGGGACGGATTTGAAAATGAGGCTGCTTCAATGTCATTAAAACCAACGATCGATACGTCTGTAGGGACATGAAGACCTGCTTCATGTAAAGCGCGCATCGCCCCGATCGCCATGGAATCACTTCCGATAAAGAACGCATCTGGAAGATTGCCCTTTTGGATGGCTTGCTGCATGAGGTCATAGCCTTCTTGCATGGAATATTCTCCGATATGTACATCATTCATATTGAGACTTCCCGCCTCTTGCATTCTTTTCATGAACGTGCTTTGTCTCTGATCTTCTATGACAGCATCTCCTTCGAAATAGTGCTCTCGCTCTTTCCCGCCAATATAACCTAAATGAGAATATCCGAGGGATCGAAGGTGATCGATGGCTCGATCGGCAGCTCTTTCAAAGTCTACATGCACACAATCATACAAATCTTCATCTGCATAATGATTAATAAAGACAATATGCTCCATGCGGTTCGTCATTTTTTCAACAGTGTCTGGACTAATTCGGCCAATGATGATTAACCCGTCCATATCCTTCAGCATCTCGCCGTGGTCCATGCTTCTTAGCCGAAATGTATGCAGGGCCGATAAACCTTGATTGGCATATTCTTTTTCAATTCCTTTTCGAATGGATGAAAAAAATGGATCGTTTAATTCTTCGTCGATGGATTGTGCGACAACAACACCAATGATTGGGGATTCAGAGGAACCTTTTCCTTCTGATTTATCTGCTTTTCTTGCTCTGACTGGGGTATAGTTTAATTTCTTGGCAATGTCGAGGATGTTTTGTCTTGTTGCGGTTGAAACAGCTAACGTGTGATCGTCATTTAAGACACGAGATACAGTAGAAACGGATACTTTTGCATCATGTGCAATATCTTTGAGTGTGGTCATAGGCAAACTCCTCATGGCTTATTTGACTAAATGTTTACTAAAGATAATTGAAGAATAACATACAAATAAAGCGCTTTCAAGAATAATTTTCCTGTTTTTTTCATTGTTTTTTTAAATAAGTTGGAAGAAGACATTTATTTTTAGTAAACTTTGCGTAACGCTCATTGCATAGGCAATTATTGTTTCAAACTCTTCAGCTTGTTTTTCGTCTATAATTGGTTTATCTATTTTTTCTGTTACTAAGCATTTAATCACTGATTAAATAACAATAGAACGCACGTTCTTTTGAGTTTTAAGGGCTTTTGTTCGAATTAAATTCGAGCATATAAAAACCCTCCTTTAATTAGGAGGGTAATGTGTAAGTTTTATCCGAGTCTCAGTTGTGAAATTGATAGAGTTCAATCTTTATTTATATCCTTTAACATGGCCAAAAGGTCGTCACTAAGTTGGATATCAATAGCTCCTGTCTCACTATCTTCTTCGTCTTCTTCAACAACAAATAACCCTTCAATAAATTCAGTGAACGTATCAGCGATTAGGAATAGGTCTTGTTCGCCATCTCTTAGTTCATGATCCCAGAAATAAACTTTCCCTTGATTTAACTCACTAACATCTAAACAAATTTGGTCTCCACCGTCTGCATCTGCGATAGGAATAATTTTCTCTGGTAGTTGTTCTTTATATGTTTTTATGACATCTCGTATATCATATTTATTCTGCTCTAACCCGTAAAACAAACCTACTGGAACCGCTTCGCCATCTAACCACACTGGCTCTTCTTTTAATTGGGTGTATACATTGTCTTCAATCCAACATTCTCCGTACTCACTAATAAAGCACTTATAATCAGAAGAGAAATGAAAATCGCTTTCTGCTCCTAATTTCTCTATGTTCTCTAACTTTCCCTTTGTTCTAGTCGATCTAATATTAAGAGTGTATTGATCTAGTTTATTTTTAATTTGTTCAAAGCCCATTTTAATATCCACCTCTCAAGTCTGATGCAGCACCAATATGTGGTATATTTGCATGCAAGTCTGTCGGAATAAGTTGTATTTTCCATTGAAATCTCATGCCGATATAGTTTTTCATTTCCTTTGCCTATTCTAATACAAAAACCCTCCTTCAAATTGGAGGGCAATTGTGTTAGTTGTTTTCTTCTTTATTTTTCACATAATTCAGCACTGCTTCTTTATCTTCCTCATCGTCTGGTAAAAATCCGAACGTTTCGTATTCCCAAACTGCTATTCTTTGTACATTGTCAAATCCTAAAGAATAAACACCTTCGTATCCAACATCAAATGAGAATTTTCCAGACTCCGACTTTGTACTTCACAAAAAAAACTATCAGGTCTTAACGAATCATCTTTATAAACAGGTTCAATACTAACTTCTACATGTTTAGGTGGATATTTCCTCAATGCTGCCAACCATTCCTGTTTCAACTGATACCATTTTATACCACTACGGTTGATCTGGGAATTCATCGGCACAAGATTGTTTATATCCCCAGACCCTTTAACAATAGATGCGATTAAATGGCCTCCCTCATCTTTTGTCAGTCTATCAGGTTTCCCTGCATTGGATTGGGCGTATTGGTTTCTTTTAACTTCTCCATATTTTAAATCACTTGCTTCAACTTTAACAATTCGTCCATAGTGATCTGTTGTGTAGGTGTACCCTTGTTTTGTTGTATAAACGACATTTGGTTTTAATACCTTTTTGAGATTCCACCTCACATAATCTCGCCTGTTTATCGTACTTCTCACAAAATCCAAATATTAAATTAATACTCCATGAGGGTACTACTTCATGAGTTATGAAATCTCAAATAAAATCATATTCATTTATCACACTTGTTTATCAGTTAAATTAAGGTGAAAAGCCTTGAAAGGCATCTAGCCAATCAAGGTTTAGTGATTTTTTGTAATTCACAATACTTTATTTCAATGCATCTTCTAATGTCTTCTTTTCATGTTCTAACATACCACTTACGATAATGCCACAAACCATTTTATTTTTATCTAAAGCAAATCCCACAGTATCATTTTGTACAATAGACACAGTATCACTTTTTGAAAATGAAATTAACACCTTATCAATTCCTATATAAACGTTCAATTCACCCTTTTCGTCTATATATGGCTGATCATTAAATTCGTCAATCTGAAAAATAGGTACACCTTTAATCAAAGTCATATTATTCATATCCAAGTTTATACTTTCCATTTTGTGTACATTCTCACTTAAAGTTAGTGTAATAGAACGAATATTACCTGTATATTTCCCAATGCCTACTTCAATTAAAGATCTTCTGAAATCCCCAGTTCTCCAATATATTGTTGGTTCCTTTGATATATTCCAAGAACCGAATTCAATATTAATCGGTGTATAAACATCATATTCAATATTTACAGTCTGACTTCCTTTATATTCAGTTACTTTTAACATAATCATTTCTCCTTCTAAGGCCTATACACAGCGTGCTTTATTACCGGTAGTAATCCATCTCCACGGGGTTTACTAAATATTAACTCCCAATTGCCTATGTTCATGATTTCTTCATATTTAATGCCTTCCTTAACAGCATTTTTAACAGAGTTTTGAAAACTTGACAATAAAGTTTGACTATTTATCGGCATACCATGTGTAGTTACATCTCTTGTTATATACTCGACCATATGTTTTGTCCCATTTGGATGTACCCAGAATTTTTTTCCATCTGCTACTAATTCAAATGATTTTGGAATTTTTGTACCTTCATAAAGTGGTTGAGTAATTTTTATATTTTCCCATACTGTACCATCACTTAAAACATTACCCGTACCCTTAGATCCTTTATTGGATGCAGTCAAATGACCTCCATTACCTTCTGATTTTGGTGCTGGTAATCGTCTGTCTGTCTGAGAGATTCCAAAGCCAGATTGATTGTCTAGATCCTTCGCCATGGAAAGAAGCTTATTTTTCAGATTCTCCCCATCAAACACATTATAAGGTAGTTTTCCTCCACCAGCTATTTGAACCTTTGGTGAATACGGTAGTAAATCATATATTTTTACATTTTTCACAAAGTTATTGGTTTTAGATACACCATTCACAACTGCAGTTGTCGTATTGACTACACCCGTCTTCGTAGTAGCCCCCAACCCTTTAGTTCCAAATACAGATGTTACAATAGTACCTGTTGCATAACTTACCCAATGAGCTCTAGAATACGCATCACCATTCACCATGTCTCTTTCATATGAGTCTGAGATCGCTTTTTCAATCGCCTTCGCTGTTTCACGGGGATTAGAAACAGCTGTCACAAATGATTCTACAGCACCACCAGGGTCAGTGACAAGATCGTATATACCGACTACTGTATCTTTCGCCACATCATATAAACCCACTACTGTCCCTTTAACTCCATCGAAAATTCCATTTGAGGCCTCTTCCTGCGCTTTGATTTGGAGAAGCTGGCTATAGTACAATTTCTGATCGATTGAAAGATTATCGTAACCAATTTCATCTACAATCTCAAAGTACTTTTCTACTGACATACAAGAAGGATCATCAAGCTTTGCCTTTAGCTCTTTGATTCTTCTCTTTTCCGCTTCTTCTTTTTTCATTTTTAAATATGCATTGACCTTTGCATCGATTTCATCATGGTTCTTATAAACATCTGTCTCATGAAAAGCTTTTGCATCATAATACATTGGCTGAGCGTTCTTCCCTTTTCCTGTCGCTGCCATCATTTTTGTATAATATATCTTGAGGTGATGCTCAATTTCTTCTGATCTTGCGTAATCATTTTTTAAATCATTATCTATTTTATGTAAGGCTTGAATTGCGTCTTTTCTTTTTTTATTCGCATCGTCTAGATGTTCATTGACCTCTTTACTTGAAAATACATTCAGCTCAATAAGATCACTGATATCATTAAAAATAGTGGATAAGGCTTCCTTTTGTTCAGTGACCATATCTTTATTGTTCTGAATCCCTTGTTTCAATTGAGTGTCTAAAAAGTGTTCATCTATAAAAGTACTACCGCCTAACGAAGCATCAATAAGCTTCCCTTTCACTCCATCTAAAAACGCCTTTTGCATGTCAATGAAGTTAACATAGGTTTCAACATAAAGTGCAAGATCTTTATAAAAGGCTTTAATATTGTCTGCGCCTTTCCCAGTGAATTCATCCCCTAAGTTCGATACACCATTTAACGCTTTTTTCAAATCCGTCATTTGTTCCCGAAGCTGTTCATATGCTTTAGACCTTTCTTGTACAGCTGAAAACAACGAGGGAGAATCTAATATTTTCATATAAAATACTCCTTTATATGGATATTCCTTTACTAGAATACCATAAGGGATCTTATAATTTAATCCATTTTATCTATTTTTGTCCATCCAATGTGCAGAACAGACCTGTAGCAGTAATTTAAAAACTGGTACGGATACTCTTTATGATCCTGCACTTCTTGAGGAAAGTAACACTAAATTACTTTTAGTATCTGCCTGAGTATGTTGTTAAACAGGCGTCCCAAGAATTGTACTTATTAGCAAAGCAGTAGTAATTATCTTTTAACTGATAATCATGTCCACATTCCCAGCCCGCTCTTTATAAAAGTTTTTAATGTTATCTGCATATTTCCCAGTGAAGTCGTCACCGAGTTTGGCAACACTTTGTAATGCTTTTTTCAAATCTTCCATTTGTTCGCGTAGTTTTAGATAGTGTTTAGCCCTTGTATCCATGGCACTTGTTAGTGTTTTTGTATTCAAGTATCTTATCCAGAAGAAGTCACTCATTCCTTATCAAGGCCAATTTTACGAACACGATGTCTGTCGTTAAATAGGAATAAAGGCATAAAAATAGCATTTATCTTTCTAATTATCTCCACCAATTTTATTTATAGTATTTGTATTCATGACCTGTTTTCAGACAAGGATTTTGTCGGTTTTAAAAAATACATCTTCGAGGTTCACAAATGCCCTTACATATTTTTATTTCTCTAATATTATGTCATGATTACATCTTTTTTAGGAGTGAGTCATGTGAAGTATAGACGATGTTCTCAATGTGGAGAATGGTTAGATGTTTGTTGTTGTATCAAGACAGTGGGTGTTCCTGGAAGGCGTGGACCGAGAGGAATACCTGGTAGACGAGGTGCAACGGGTGCAACGGGACCTACAGGTTCAGGCGCAACCGGAGCAACGGGTCCTACAGGTCCATCGGGTGCAACCGGAGCAACGGGTCCTACAGGTTCAGGCGCAACCGGCGCGACGGGTCCTACAGGTCCATCGGGTGCAACCGGAGCAACGGGTCCTACGGGTCCATCAGGTGCAACTGGAGCAACGGGTCCTACAGGTCCATCGGGTGCAACCGGCGCAACGGGTCCTACAGGTCCTACAGGTCCATCGGGTGCAACCGGAGCAACGGGTCCTACAGGTCCATCAGGTGCAACCGGCGCGACGGGTCCTACAGGTCCATCAGGTGCAACCGGCGCGACGGGTCCATCAGGTCCATCGGGTGCAACCGGCGCGACGGGTCCTACAGGTCCATCGGGTGCAACCGGCGCAACAGGTCCTACTGGCGCAACGGGTGCAACAGGTGCAACCGGCCCTACAGGGGAAGCTTGCTGTCCATGTACGAACCTGTTAACAAACCCAGGATTTGATTTATCAGCTGCTGGAGCTCCACCTGCGTCATGGACGTCTGATACTGCTACGGTTGTGGACTTCCCAGATGCACATAGTGGTCGTTTTGTTGGAGATCCTACAACGCCAACGATACAATCTGTTAGTATTCTAGGTTTAGACCCTACCCCACCTGTTGGAACAGTTGCAACACCTGGCTTTATCAACCAAATTGTTCCTGTTTCAGAAGGTTGCTGCTTTACGCTTACGTTTGCCGGAGATGTGAGAGCTACAGGCGTTTTAGTTGCATCAGTATCCTTCCCGCCACAGTCATGCCCACCATTAATCACCAATACGGGTACTGCAGAAGGAACTGTGACAACGAATCCAATATTCACCGAAGGTATTCCGCATATTATTGCTGTATCGAATCAACCTCAAAGTGTCTTCCAAGAGTACTCTTTAACCGTTTGTGCACCACCAGGAGCGACTACTGCCTGTATCACCTTCCAAAATATTGGGGGGCCAGCCGAGGGTAGTGCCGCTTTAGTCGACAATGTTGTCTTTAAAAATACAGGTGGTCCTTGCGATACGTGTGTTCAAAACTTTTAAAATAAAGAATTGGAAAAGGCATGTGAGTGAATATGGCTAGAAACTGTGGGTGCGGAAGAAGAGTTTATCGAGAAGATGATTTTATGGTGAAAACGAGTTGCCCTGAAATCACATTAGAATTCATCAAGAAAGATCATAGGTGTTTTCAAGTGAATGGAATCGTAACTTGTAATACTGTTCCTTTAAGAGCGGTAAATGTCAATCTGTCAAGTTCGCCTGAAAGTATCGTTCAACCTGAAAGCGTTTCGACAGATCCAGTTGGTGCATTTTCATTCGAAGTCAATTTGTTAGAAAACGCAAGCAAAGAAGTTGAAGTTACAGCAACTGTGATCGCTAATAAAGCACCTGTAACAACATCAATCGTGATCAATGTTTAGTTACCATTTCTTTGAAAGAGAGGGGATTATTTTATACTGTTCCCCTCTTTTTATTTAAAGGAACCTATACTTACGTTTACAATTTGTCATATCAGTCTTTCTTTAGACCTCGTTCTTCGCTCACTTCATCATCATTGTTTGAACATTCATTGTGAATAAGTTTGAATGATGATTCTTTCTCATGATCATTCACAACATGAGTGAAAATTTCATTTTGACACAAGATAAGAAAAAAGTTGATTGTGATAAGGAGCTGACAAAATGCTTCAACTCTTATTTTTTCTTATCTTTCTGTATGTGGTTTATGTCTTGATTACCGCATTTGTTCTGTTTTACTTACCTGTTCAAAAAAAATGCGAAGATCATTGCATTTATCAAGCGACTTCATCTTCTGGAGACGAAGAAGGTGCAAATCAGGTGATGCTTCTCGACGACGGGTTTGAATCAGGTCAGATTCGTATACAAATGATTCGTGAGGCAAAAAAGATGATTCGCCTTAGCTATTATTCGATTCAAAAAGGAAGAACTGCTGAATGGGTCCTTGGCGCTTTAATGGAAGCAGCTGAGCGAGGGGTGCAGGTTCAAATTTTGTTAGATGGGATCTGTCACAGCCTCCGTGGACCATTAAAGCATTTTCGGGATGCAGTCGCCCAACAACCGAATATGTCTATTCGCTTTTATGAGCCCTTTCAGTTGTTTAAGCCATGGACGTGGCATAATCGTTTGCATGATAAGCTGATTCTGGTAGATGGAGAAGTTGCTGTCATGGGCGGTAGAAACATCGGTGATAAATATTTTGCAGATCAACCTCCGAAAGATTTTGCTTATGACCGCGATGTTCTCATTTACAATGCAAAAAAGGGAAAAGTCTTAAATGAAATGGTGCGATATTTTGATGATCTTTGGCAACATGACTTTACGACGAGAGAAAAAGCAGCTCGTTCAAAACGAAAAATAGACAAAGGAGAAAAGTTAAAGAAACAATTACTTAGATCTTTTCATGAGGCGGTGCGTACAAAGGAGCCGTTTGTCATGGCATCTTTTGATTGGGTAAAGGATGCCACTTTTGTGGAACAAGTCTCTTTTTTCTCTAATCCTGTCGAACGTTTGAATAAGCGTCCGCTGGTGCTGAAAAAGTTAAATGAGTTGGCGCATCAAGCAAAGCGATCCGTCTTCATTCAGACACCCTATGTGATACCAACACGTCCAATGAAGGATGGACTCACTCCTTTATCTCAAGAGATCAAAACGACGATTCTCACCAATTCCCTCAAATCGACGCCGAATCCTTTAGCGTTTGCTGGGTATTTGAGCACGAGAAAAGAACTCATCAAAACGGGTGTTCATTTATATGAATATGAAGGTCCATATTCCATTCATGGGAAGTCAATGGTCATTGATGATCAGATCAGTGTAATCGGAACGTATAATTTGGATGCGAGATCAAGTTTTTTAAATACAGAATCCATTTTAATGATTAAAAACGTATCATTCGCCTTATCACTCACTGCGGCCATTGAACGAAAAATAGCCTCGAGTCAACTCGTGGCTAAGGATCGCACGGAATGTAAACCAAGTGCTGGTGGGCAGAAAAAAAAGCCTCTAGTGAAAAGGCTCCTTTTGGTCAGTTTATCTACGATCACAGTCTTTTGGCGACGATTAATTTGAACAAGGGGGGCGATTTCTACTGCTCCCTTTGTTCTTCTGTTATTTCCTCAAATTTGGTCAATTTAAAAATTAAGATCCCTGCCACGATTACAAGAACACCTAATAGTTTGGTCAGTGAAAATTCTACTTTTTCTAATCCGAGCCATCCAAGGGAATCAAATAAAAGCGCGCAGCCTAGTTGTGAGATTAAGACGATGGCAATCCCATATGTTGGGCCCAAATGTTTAATTCCTTGAACGAGACAGATCACGACCCCTACCCCAATCGCCCCGCTTACCCAGTACCAAGCCTGCATATGCCGTAATTGAAACATTCCGGTCCCTTCTAATAGAAGTCCCATCATGAGAGAAGCAATAAAACCCATTCCTAGTACGAGTGTGGTCGTTGACCAAGAGCCCGTATGTTCATTGACCTGTCGATTAAATATGGTTTGTAAGCTAACAAGTGCGCCAGCTGTAATGGCTAATAATAATCCTATGATCATACATTTATCCTTTCGTGTCTTTCATTCATAAATATTGTGTTCTGCTATTTCCAGTAATCGTTTTTTATCGCGAATCGTAATGTTTCCTCTTCGCCGTTCGATCACCCCTTTTTCAGCGAATTGCTGAATGACGCGATTAATATGACGGTAGCTCGTTCCAATTAAATTCGCTATATCTGTCAACCGTAATTGGCTGTTTGAGGTTTCCTCGTCTAATAAAACAGACAATAAATAGCTTGCGAGTCTGACCTCCACAGGGTGTAAAAGATGAAAGCTCAAATCATTTGATTTCGTATAAAATTTGTTGGTAATTCCTTTTAGCAAAAAGGTTAAGACACGTGGGTCCTCTTTTGCATAGCGTGAAAGAGCTTGATGTGAGATGCGAAGCAAATGTACCTCTGTGACCGCTTCGACAGTATTCACCATGTCTGTCTGCTGGATGTATTCTATATCTCCGATCGCCTCGAGCGGGTTTTTAAAACAAAGAATAAAGGTTTTCCCTTCTTTTGTTGTCGTGAAAATTTTCAATTTCCCTTTCACCAACAAGTACATATATTCTCTTTTGTCCCCTTTAGAACAAATGAGCTCCCCTTGCCTATATCGCCATAGTGTCACATGTGATAGCAAGGTACTGTGAAAGACATGCTGTAATTGATGTCTCTCGATATAAGAGGAAAAAAGAGATGCTTGATGAAGCTCCTCCATGTGCTTCCCTCCTTTATAGCTTTAGGATGATCACGCCGGCGATCATCAATAGAATACCTGCATAATGAGGCCATTTCATTTTTTTCTTCTGCACACCGAACCACCCTTTTGCATCGATGGCAAAGGTAGAGGTGAGCTGTGCGATGAGTAGTGCAGAAATGGTGAGCGTTACACCAATCATTTGGATTGCGGTCACTTCATTAAAAATAATAATGGCAGCAAATGCGCCACCCATTAAATAGAGCGGCTTCACCTTTTTCAATTCTCGAATGTGTCCGTCTCTGACGATCAACAAGATCAAAAGAGATAATAAAAATCCTGTCAGCTGTGTGATGGTGGCAGCTTGCCATGTGCCGATGTCTTGGCTAATTCGTGCGTTGGCAACGCCTTGTAGCGTAATACAAGCGCCTCCGATTAAAGCGAAAATAACACCCTTCATTCTTTCAATTGCTCCTTCTTTATTTCGTCTAGTTCCATTAAAAGATAGATGCCCTTCTATTGAAAAGGACATATGTCCCACTTTGCGTATTATATCAGACACCCTTTTTTGACAGTTTCTTCGTTTTAGATTTTTGACAGTGGGTACTGTTTAATATGAGCTAAAAACAGAATATGAATCAAAATGAACCAAAAAAGGAGACATGTCAAAATGAGAAAACGTGAGAAACACTTTATTCATGGACAATGGGTTGCATCAACAGGAAATGACACAACGGAAGTTATCAATCCCGCAACGGAGGAAGTCATTGGTACGATTAGTTTAGGGACAAAAGAAGATTTAGATCAAGCTGTTCAAGCCGCTCGTGCCGCCTTCCCTTCTTTCTCAAAAACGTCTCGAAGCGAGCGCGTGAAGATGCTTGAGAATATTGTGCGCGGGTATGAAAAACGCAAGGATGAACTAGTAGAAGTGATGACAGAAGAGCTTGGTGCACCGTTAAAAGTATCAGAAGAAGTACATTATAAAATGGGCCTTGAACACTTCTCTAAAGCAGCAGAAGCCCTCAAAACGTATACTTTTACTGAAGATCGTGGCGGACATACCATTATAAAGGAAGCAATTGGCGTAAGTGGATTGATCACACCGTGGAATTTCCCAACGAATCAAACGTCACTTAAAATTGCTGGTGCCATTGCAGCTGGTTCACCCGTTGTGTTAAAGCCAGCAGAAATCACACCATTTGCTGCGATGATATTAGCTGAAATCATTGATGAAGCCGGTGTTCCAAAGGGTGCCTTCAATCTCGTGAACGGAACAGGTGAAGTGATTGGGGATGGCATTAGCTCACATCCTGATATTGATTTCGTCTCATTTACAGGATCAGGTGCCGTTGGTTCTAAAATTATGGAAAACGCGGCAGACAACATAAAAAAAGTGGCCCTTGAGCTTGGTGGTAAATCCCCTCTTATTGTGTTAGAAGATGCTGATGTGAATGAAGCAGCAGAAACAGCGATTCATCATATTGCGATGAATACAGGGCAAGTATGTTCTGCAGCAACTCGCGTACTCATTCCTGAATCAATGAAAGAAGCGTTTGAAAAAGCGCTGCTGAATGCCCTTCCGAAGTTTACAGTTGGTGACCCGAGAGAAGATCATGCCACTGGTCCACTCGTGTCAAAAAAACAGTGGGATACGGTCCAGTCTTACATTGAAAAAGGCATTGAAGAAGGTGCTACCTTGCTAGCTGGCGGTACTGGTAAGCCAGAAGGATTGGACAAAGGATATTTCGCTAAGCATACGATTTTCACCAATGTTCAAAATGAGATGGTCATTGCCCAAGAAGAGATTTTTGGACCAGTAATGAGTGTCTTGACTTATCGGGACCTAGATCATGCGCTTGAAATTGCCAATGATACCGTGTATGGATTGGCCGGGTATGTTATTGGTCAAGATGAAAAGACATTAAAATATGTAGCAGAACATATTCGTGCGGGTCAAATCACCATTAACAATGCGGAAACAGATTACTTCGCCCCATTTGGTGGCTTTAAGCAATCAGGTATTGGCAGAGAATGGGGAGATTTCGGTATCGAAGAGTATTTAGAAGTGAAAGCTGTCATGGGGATGCCAACTGCATAATGATGAAAAAAGAAGGAGAAAAACGCGCGCCCGTTTTTCTCCTTTTTTATGTTGGGGATATGTATCATTTCGCGTTCGTCGTCATCTGTTGATCAGTTTGTATTTCTTTACTGTCGTTTTAGGTGGAAGGGATTCTTTTAGTTCATCAAACCAAATGTCTATTTTTTGACCAGGTTTCAATTTCTTTGTGTTCACTTTTGACAGATCCATTACGATAAGATCGGATTGATACTTGTCAATAAGCCTATTCGGTTCTAAGAAATCATCCTCTTTTTTAGGGACTTTATCATGGATAAGCAGGAAGCCAACGTTCTCTTTTTTATATAACAGTATGCCTCTAACTGAAAATGTTGTGTCTTTTATGTCTTGCATAGGTGCTGTATTCGCTTTTTTAAAATGACCGTGAACACACCCTACTAGTAAAAAAGAGATGATGACGATTGACATGTTAAGAATCTTTAATAACGTATAGCTCCCCTTTCATATCATGTGATCCATTCCCTACAAATACGCTCATTCAACTAATAGAGGTATTAAAAATCTTAATCATAACCATCAACATTATATATTTTACTTAATGGCAAACTTTCGGTAAAGTTCAACTTGAACCTATATATATAATTCCTATCGAATTAATCTATGTTTATATTCCTTGTGAGGTGGATATCGTTGCAACTTCATGTATTGAACAGTCCGTTTAGCCAGGAGCAGGCGGATTTACTGAATCAATTGCTCCCGACTTTAACAGATCAACAAAAAATTTGGCTTACTGGTTATTTATCAGCACAGGCAGCTCTTGCCGGTTCAGAAGGCGCTGGTCAAGTCCCTTCTGCTCAAGCTTCGACACAGCCTGTCGTGAACAAAGATGTGACCGTGCTTTATGGCTCACAAACAGGTAATTCCGAAGGTTTAGCAAAAAAGACAGCACAACAACTTGAAGAGAAAGGTTTCAACGTGACACTCTCTTCTATGACAGATTTTAAACCAAATAGTCTGAAAAAAATAAACAATTTACTGCTCATCGTTAGTACACATGGTGAGGGTGATCCACCGGATAATGCGATTTCCTTCCATGAGTATGTCCATAGCAAACGTGCGCCAAAGCTTGATCACCTTAGCTATTCGGTTCTTTCACTTGGTGATAGCTCATACGAATTCTTCTGTCAAACAGGTAAAGAATTTGATGAGCGTTTGAAAGAGCTTGGCGGAAGTCGGCTTTTTGACCGGGTAGACTGTGATCTTGATTTTGATGAGCCGTTCTCGGAATGGCTTCAAGGTGTTACCCAATCTCTTGGAGAAGGTCAAGTTTCCGCATTACCACAAGGGTCTACAGGCGAAAACAGTGCAGGTGCTTCTCCTTATTCAAGAACGAATCCTTTTTATGCAGAAGTGCTTGAAAATATCAATTTAAATGGTCGTGGTTCTAACAAGGAAACACGGCATTTAGAGTTATCTTTAGAAGGGTCAGGACTTGTTTATGAGCCTGGTGACAGCCTCGGGATCTATCCGACAAATGATCCGGCGCTTGTTGATGAACTAATCACGATTTGTGGATGGGATGAAAATGAAGAAGTACCTGTTCTTAAAAACGGAGATACACTTCCTTTAAAAGAAGCACTCACTTCGCATTTTGAGATTACGGTATTAACAAAGCCTCTTCTTCAAAAGATCGCACAATGGACAAAAAGCGAGGCCCTACAGACCCTTTTAGAAGAAGGAAACGAAGACAAGCTAAAAGCGTATATCGCAGGCAGAGACTTATTGGACGCAGCACGCGATTTCGGTCCTTTTGAAGGATCGGCAACAGATTTCACGACGATCTTAAGAAAAATACCCGCTCGTCTTTATTCCATTGCGAGTAGTTTAAAAGCAAATGAAGACGAAGTCCATTTAACAATCGGTGCTGTTAGATACGATGCACACGGGAGAACGCGTCATGGTGTTTGCTCCATTTTATGTGCAGACCGTTTAGAGCCAGGTGACAAATTGCCAGTATATATTCAGCATAACCAAAATTTCAAGCTTCCTCATGATCCTGATGTGCCAATGATTATGGTAGGACCAGGCACAGGTATTGCTCCGTTCCGTTCGTTTATGCAAGAACGTGAGGAAATCGGTGCTAACGGAAAATCATGGTTATTCTTCGGTGACCAGCATTTTGTCACAGACTTCTTATACCAAACAGAATGGCAAAAGTGGTTAAAAGATGGCGTGTTAACAAAAATGGATGTCGCCTTTTCAAGAGATACGGAAGAAAAAGTGTATGTGCAGCACCAAATGAAGAAAAACAGCAAAGAATTATTCGAATGGCTCGAGCAAGGCGCTTATGTGTATATTTGTGGAGATGAAAAGCATATGGCACATGATGTCCACAATACCCTTCTTTCCATCATTCAGGAAGAAGGTGCAATGAGTAAAGAGAAGGCAGAAAGCTACCTTGCCAATTTACAACAGCAAAAGCGCTATCAGCGTGACGTATATTGATTTCATGCTTTAAGAAAGGAGTTTTTACGAGATGGTGAAGACTGTATTAACTGCGCCGGATGGCCCTCCAAGTGACGTAGAGGATATAAAAGAAAGAAGTAATTACTTACGTGGTACCTTAAAAGAAGTCATGCTTGATCCGATTTCAGCGGGCATACCTGATGATGATAACCGGCTCATGAAGCATCATGGCAGCTACTTGCAAGATGATCGTGATCTCAGAAATGAACGACAAAAACAAAAGCTTGAACCCGCCTATCAATTTATGCTACGTGTTCGTCTTCCGGGCGGAGTTGCTACTTCAAAACAATGGTTAGTGATGGATGAGCTTGCACAGAAATACGGCAACGGAACATTAAAGCTGACAACGCGTGAAACCTTTCAGCTCCACGGAATTTTAAAGTGGAATATGAAAAAGACGATTCAAGACATTCATGCGACAATGCTTGATACCATTGCTGCTTGTGGGGATGTGAATCGGAATGTGATGTGTACATCGAATCCGTATCAATCAGAAGTGCACCACGATGTGTACGAGCTTGCGAAAAAGCTAAGTGATGACCTGCTTCCGCAAACAAGAGCGTATCACGAAATCTGGCTTGATGAAGAAAAAGTGGCGGCAACACCAGATGCGGAAGTTGAGCCAATGTATGGACCACTTTATTTGCCAAGAAAATTCAAGATTGGCGTGGCGGTCCCTCCTTCGAATGATATTGATGTATTTTCGCAGGATTTAGGCTTTATTGCGATTTTAGAAAATGACCAATTGGTTGGTTTTAATGTGGCCATTGGTGGCGGAATGGGAATGACTCACGGTGATACTGCGACCTATCCTCAGCTTGCGAAGGTCATCGGTTTTTGTACACCTGATCAAGTCGTGGAGATTGCGAAACAAGTCATTACAATTCAGCGTGACTATGGAAACCGTTCAGTGAGGAAAAATGCCCGATTTAAATATACGGTCGATCGCCTTGGTCTGGACAATGTGAAAGCAGAGCTTGAACGCCGTCTTGGATATGCCCTATTAGATGCCAGAGAGTATCACTTCGATCACAATGGTGACCGCTATGGCTGGGTAAAAGGGATCAATGGCAGATGGCATTATACGATGTTTGTCGAAGGCGGACGTATCACAGACTATGATGATTATCAACTGATGACGGGCATTCGAGAGATTGCAAAGGTTCATACGGGTGACTTCCGCTTAACAGCGAATCAAAATTTGATCATTGGAAATGTCACCTCACATAAAAAGAAACAAATTGAACAGCTCATTCAGGAATTCGGTTTATCTGATGGACAGCAGCACTCTGCTTTGCGCCGGAGTTCCATGGCATGTGTTGCCCTTCCAACATGCGGTCTAGCGATGGCAGAGGCAGAACGCTACCTCCCTCGCCTCATTGATCGAATTGAAGAAATTGTGGAAGAAAACGGATTGAGTGATAAAGAAATCACGATTCGAATGACTGGTTGTCCAAATGGATGTGCGCGTCATGCTTTAGGTGAGATCGGTTTTATTGGGAAATCACCAGGTAAATACAACATGTATCTTGGTGCCGCATTTGATGGCAGCAGATTAAGTAAACTGTATCGAGAAAATGTTGGCGAAGAAGACATTTTACAAGAGCTAGGCACTCTGTTGCCTCGCTATGCAAAAGAACGAGAAGAAAATGAACACTTCGGGGATTTTGTTATTCGAGCAGGCATTATTAAAGCGACAACGGATGGAACGAATTTCCACGTGCAATAAAAAGACAGGAGTCCTTCCTGTCTTTTTTTATTGTTTATGTGTTTTTAAGTACTCGGTGATGCGCTTATACACATTCGGGTTGTCTAGTGAAGAAAGGTCTGGTGAAAGTTGCTGTTCATACGCCCCTTTTAGTAAACGACGAACGATTTTCCCATTTCTTGTTTTCGGTAAAGCTGGAATGAGATGAACTTCTTTTGGCGTGAGCGCTTTTCCGGCATGTGATCCAACATGTGCTGAGAGCTCTTGAATGAGTTTCGTTTCTTCATCAGCATGTAAGCTGGTCACGATGAAGCACACAATCGCCTCCCCTTTCACCTCATCTTTTACCCCAATCACCGCCGCTTCGTGCACAGCAGGATGTCCCACTAGAATGGATTCAATTTCGGCTGGGCCGACCCGTTTGCCTGCTGTATTGATGACATCATCTGATCTGCCCGTGATGTGAAATTCTCCTTTCTCTGTTTGCATGACCCAATCACCATGCGTCCAAACCCCTTCAAATCGTTTGAAATAAGTGTCTTCAAATCGCTCTGGCTCATTCCAAAAACCACATGTCATCCCTACCCACGGTTTTTTCACGACAAGCTCCCCTACTTCATTTATGACCGAAAGTCCCGTTTCATCGTATACATCAGCTGCCATTCCTAAGATGGCGGCATTAAAGAGAATGGGCTTGATTGGTCGAAGCAAAGTGCTTCCTACGATTCCACCAGATATTTCAGTTCCACCTGAGTAATTTAAAATGGGAATGCTCTTTTGCCCGATTGTGTCAAAGAGCCACCGCCACGGCGTTTCATTCCACGGTTCACCGGTAGATATGATGGCTTTGACATGTGACAGCTTCACGTCAGACATGTTTTGCTGCATCGCGGAGCGAACAAAGGTTGGTGAAAGACCAAAATGAGTGACGTTTTGCTGATGGATAAATGACCAAATATGCTGTTCATTTGGGTAATCGGGTGCGCCATCATAAAGGACAATGGCTGCGCCGTTGATCAGCCCGCCAAAGACAAGAAAAGGTCCCATCATCCATCCCATGTCTGTCAGCCAAAATAATCGGTCTCCTTTTTTGACATCCATACATAGTCCCGCATCAAAGGCGGCTTTTAAAGGGAAACCTGCATGTGTATGAACAGCGCCTTTTGGCGTGCCTGTGGTTCCAGATGTATACAAAATCATCAAAGGCTCGTCATTTGTCATATAGGCTGTTTCCGTAATTGGTTCTTCTTTTAGCAACTCGTTTAGCTTGATATCATGCACATGACCAGTTTCAGAAGAAGTATGGACGATCACTGTTTCTACCGTATTTGTCTTCTCGATCGCATCAGCGACACATTCTCTCATGTTGATCAACTTACCTCGCCTTGTGACTTCGTGCCCTGTCACAATAATGGTGGCGCCAGAAGCCCGAATGCGAACAGCAAGTGGTTCACTTCCATAACCAGAGAAGACGGGACTAAAAATCACGCCAATTTTTGCAAAGGCAAGCATGACCGCAACTGTTTCAGGGAGCATCGGCATGTAAATGATCGCGACATCTCCTTTTTGAAGCCCCTTTTTCAAAAACCCAGCAGCTAAGCGATGGACGTTTTCTTGTAGCTTCTGAAAGGACCATGTCTCTTTTTTACCAGATTCATTGCCCCATATAATCGCTGGCTGAAGGGTTGTTTTTTCGTCATCCGCCCATTTGTTGATGGCTGTGTCAATGATGTTTAATTTCCCGCCTTTATACCATGATGGCCACATGAATGATGATGGATCTAAGACCGATTCATACGGTACTTTCCACTTGATCCCAACCGCCTTTTCGGCTTCTTTCCAAAACCATTCTGTATGGTTGATGCTGGCTTGATAAAACGCATCATAGGAGGCAAAGCCGAGAGAGTGCATCCATTGATAAAGTCGTGTCTCTTTGATCAATTCCTCATCCGGTATCCACGCAGGTGTCGAATTCTTCATGAGGGTGCCCCCTTTATACCGGATAGACCGGATGTTTTCGTCTCGTAAATGTCATTTCTTTTGATGTATAGGCTTGTAATCTATGACATAATTCTTCTCTTAAACGATCAAACGGAATGATTCCATCGACGATCATTTCGGATGCAAGCGCGTAAATGTTCATGTCTTCTTGGTATTCCTTGCGTTTGGCTTGAATGAATGCGGCTCTCTCTTCAACTGGGAGTTCGGCAATTTTATTTGCATAGACGGCATTCACAGCAGCTTCTGGTCCCATGACCGCAATCTGTGCAGATGGCAATGCAAGGCAGCAATCGGGTTCAAAAGCCGGTCCTGCCATCGCGTATAATCCTGCACCATACGCTTTCCGCACGATGATGGATATTTTAGGAACTGTCGCCTCTGACATCGCGGAAATCATTTTTGCTCCATGTCGAATAATGCCAGCCTGTTCCACTTTCGTTCCGATCATGAATCCCGGAATGTCCGCAAGAAATAGAAGTGGGATATGGAAGGCGTCACATAGCTGAATAAATTTTGCCGCCTTGTCAGCAGAGTCGTGAAATAAGACGCCACCTTTTACCTTTGGTTGGTTGGCGATGATGCCAACAGCCTGACCGTTAAAGCGACTCAAGCCTGTGATGAGCTCCGGGGCAAAAAGCTTTTTGATTTCAAAAAAGGATCCTTCGTCTATGAGTAAATCAATCAGTTGATACATATCAAATGGGGTGTTTTGGCCTTTTGGAATCAAGTCTTGGATGGAGATGTCAGATGGTTCAGGTGCTTTTGCGGCAGTGGCTTTTGGTTTTTCTGTATAGTTGGCAGGCATGTAGGTGAGATAATCTCTTGCCAATTGTATGGCCTCTTCTTCTGTTTTCGCTAATACATCTCCGCACCCTGAAATGCTGCAATGCATGTTAGCGCCACCCATTTCTTCCAGTGTCACTTTTTCGCCAATGACCATTTCTGCCATTCGTGGAGAGCCTAAATACATGGAGGCATTCCCCTCTACCATGATGACGATGTCACAGAATGCGGGGATGTAAGCCCCGCCTGCTGCTGATGGACCGAATAGTAAGCAAATTTGCGGAATTCGCCCAGATAGCTTGACTTGGTTATAAAAAATACGGCCCGCTCCTCTTCTTCCTGGGAACATCGCCAATTGATCTGTAATTCTAGCCCCAGCTGAATCGACCAAATACAGCATCGGGCAGTTGAGTTTCTCGGCGGTTTCTTGGATTCTAATGATTTTCTCCACCGTTTTGACGCCCCATGAGCCTGCTTTCACGGTAGAGTCATTCGCCATGACACATACGGTTTGTCCGTTCATACGACCTGTTCCTGTGACGACACCATCTGCTGGTAAACTTTCATCAGAACACTCTGCAAATAGAGCGTCTTCAATGAAGGAGTCGTCATCTAGTAACAAGTGAAGACGATCACGGACAAATAATTTCCCTTTTTCTTTGTTTTTTTGATGATATCGTTCCGCTCCACCTGTTAAAATCTGTTGTTTTTTTACCTCATATTCCTCGATCATGATCAATCCCCTCTTTTCTTATTTCCCTTTATATTGAGGTGTTCGTTTTTCTTGAAAAGCCCGAAGTCCCTCCATGCGATCTTCTGTATGAAGCAGTCGTAAATAGGCTTCGTATTCTTTCTCAATGCCTGTTTGTAAATCGGAATCAAGACTTGATTGAATCGCTCGTTTTGCTTCTTTTAAGGCAATGGGTCCATTTTGGGTGATGTGTGTTGCAAGGGTGACGGCATCATGCATAAGTGAATCCGGTGTTGATATGTGTTCGACCAAGCCTATTTGCAAAGCTTTTTCAGCTCGAATGGAAGCGCCTGTGTAGATGAGTTTCTTTGCTTGACCGATCCCGATCAGGCGCGGAAGTCTTTGAGTACCACCAGCTCCTGGAATAATGGCTAGTCCTGCTTCTGGCAGACCGAGTGTTGCTTCGGTGCTTGCGATGCGAACATCACAAGCTAACGCAAGCTCAAGACCACCACCAAGAGCGTGCCCATTGATGACTGCAATGACTGGAATCGCTACTTCTTCGATTGCTGAAAAGGTTTGTTGAATGGTGAGGACAGCGCGTTTTACTTCTTTCTCTGACATATGTCGCCTCTCTTTTAAATCGGCTCCTGCACAAAAGACACGGGATCCTGCGCCTGTGATCAGCAGGCAGCGGATTCGTGTGTCGTGCTGTATGTGCTGAATCGTTTCATTGATTTCCGTTAGCATTGCGGCGGATAAGGCATTGGCAGCTTTCGGTCTATTTAAGGTCAACACGCCAATCGCTTCTTTGATTGAAAATTGAACTAGTTGTTCCACGGTATTCATCCTTTATCAAGTAGTTTGAGAGTGAAAAGCACGTAGACAGTGACTAGGCAGTGTCCGTTCTACTTTTGCTTCAATCCATTCTGCCGCTTTTATCATTGCAGGTAGATCGACACTTGTTTCAATGCCTAATTTTTGCAACATATGCACCACGTCTTCTGTCGCGACATTTCCGCTAGATCCAGGGGCATATGGACAGCCGCCTAGCCCTCCACAAGAAGAATCAAATTTTGTTATCCCTGCCTTTAATGCTGTATAAATATTGGCAAGTGCCATTCCTTTTGTATCGTGAAAATGAAGGGCTACTTTATCGGCAGGGAATCGTTCAAGTAATATGTCTAGTCTTCTTTCTACTTGTAGCGGGTGGGCTTCTCCAATCGTATCTCCGAGGGATATTTCATCGATGCCATAGGATAGCAGTTTTTCGGTTAGACGAAGCACCTGATCCATGGATACTTGGTTTTCATACGGACATCCAAATACAGTTGAAATATACGCGCGTGTGTTTCGTCCTTCTGCTTTAAGGTCTGCTGTCATTTGTTTGATGGAGAGAAGCGTTTCATGTATGGATTGATTTATGTTCTTTTGATTATGTGTTTCACTCGAAGAGATAAACATGGCGCCTTCATCTAAATTCGCTTCAAAGAAATGGGCCAATCCTATTTGATTAGGAATGAGGGCTGCATAGGTCACATCGTTTTTCTTATTCAGTGATTGGGCTAATGCTTTGGCATCTTTTAAGGCTGGAACCCATTTTGGATGGACAAATGAGGTAACTTCAATGTAAGGAAGATGAGCTGCTGAGAGCAGATCAATCCAAGTCAACTTTTCGTTTGTTTCCAGCCAAGTTGATTCGTTTTGGAGCCCGTCTCTTGGCCCTACCTCCCTGATATGCACAGATGTAGGTAATGTCATTTGACCTTCCCCTCCTATTCCGTTAACTCCAAGAGCACCTCTCCCTCGCTGACAAATTCCCCCTCCGCTTTATGCAACTTACTGACGACACCTGCATCATCTGCGACAATCGGAATCTCCATTTTCATCGATTCCAAGATCGCCACCTCTTGCCCTTTTTGCACGACATCTCCTTGTTTCACAAGGAGCTTCCATAAGTTTCCGGTCATTTGAATCGTGACGGTCTTCATGAATGCTTTCCCTCTCTTTCCTTCATCAAAAAATCGGTGGTGATGCTTCCTTCTAAAAAGGCGGAAGATCCAGCCATTTTTCTTAAAAGTGGTAAGTTGGTTTTAATCCCTTCTATTTCATATGCGGCTAATGCTTCTTGTAATCGTTCAATTGCTAATAAACGTGTATCGCCATAGATGACCATCTTGGCAATCATCGGATCATAAAATGGGGTAATGACACTGCCGGTTGTGACGCTTGATTCATGTCGTATGTGCGAGGCAGTTGGTGCAGATAAGTGAGTGATGGTGCCTGGTGATGGATAAAATGTGACGGGATCCTCTGCATATATTCTGACTTCAATCGCATGACCGATTGGTTGAATATCTTCTTGATTGAAGGAAAGTGGTTCACATGCAGCGATTTTTAGTTGTTCTTCAACCAGATCAATGCCGGTGATTTCTTCTGTGACAGGATGTTCTACTTGTAGCCTCGTATTCATCTCTAGGAAATAGAATTGTTGATGTTGATCAAGTAAACATTCAATCGTTCCTGCATTTTCATAGCCAATTGCTTTGGCAGCTTGAATCGCCATTTGGCCCATGCGCTGTCTTACGGTGTCATCAAGCCTGACAGCTGGTGCTTCTTCGATGATTTTTTGGTGTCTTCTTTGTAGTGAACAATCTCGCTCATACAGATGAACGCCATGACCGAAGGAATCAAAAAGCACTTGAATTTCAATATGCCGCGCGTGTTCAATGACCTTTTCCATATACAAGGTGCCATCGTTGAAAAAACTTTTCGCTCTTTTTTGGTTTCCTTCAAATGCTCGCTTCAGCTCTTCATCATCGGAAGCGAGCTGCATGCCAATTCCTCCGCCTCCGCTTGAAGCCTTTAGCATAATGGGGTATCCGATGTTTCTTGCTCTTTTGATCCCCTCGTCTACATCTTGGATTGGGGATGAAACGCCAGGAACGATTGGGATGCCCGCTTGTTCCATTGTTTTTCGAGCTTCAATTTTGTTCCCCATTTGCTGAATGACTGTTGCAGACGGACCAATAAAAGCAATTCCTTCTTTGCGGCATCGATCAGCAAAATGGGCATTTTCTGATAACAAACCGTAGCCGGGGTGGATGGCATCGGCTCTTGTTTTTTTGGCTACGTCGATGATGGCGTCCATGTTTAAATAGCTCTCAGAAACTTTTGCACCCCCAATATGATGTGCGGTATCTGCTTCTTGTACATGAAGGGCATTCTTGTCTGCTTCTGAATAAACGGCCACCGTTTTGATGCCAAGCCGTTTACATGTTCGGATGATTCTACGGGCAATCTCGCCTCGATTTGCGATCAGTACTTGTTGAAACATCACTACGTTCACTCCTTTATCAAATCAAGCGCCTGTTGTTTCAGTCGAAACTTCTGGATTTTGCCTGAAGCGGTCATTGGATACGAATCGATAATGAAGAAATATTTTGGAATTTTGTAACGTGCCATCGTGGATTGACAATAATTCGTTAATTCATCAATCGTGATCGTGCAGCGATGTTTTAGTCGAATGAATGCGGCAGCTTCTTCTCCGTATGTCTCATCAGGGACACCTACAACTTGTGCATCAAGAATGGCCGGATGCGTGTATAGAACGTCTTCTATCTCCTTCGGGTAAATGTTCTCTCCACCTCTTATGATCATATCTTTCAGCCGGCCTGTAATCTTGACGTAACCGTCATGATCCATTTCAGCTAGATCTCCTGTATGAAGCCAGCCCTCTTCGTCAATGACTTCGTTCGTAGCTTCTTCGTTTTTATAGTAGCCTTTCATCACATGGTAGCCTCTTGTACACAGCTCTCCTTGCTCTCCTCTTTTCACTTCAACTTTCGTACCAGGCGCTATGATTTTTACTTCTATATGCGGGAGTGCACGCCCAACCGTCTGAACACGCTTCTCAAATGAATCGTCTGTTCTTGTTTGGGTAATGACTGGCGAACTCTCTGTTTGACCATATGCAATCGTCAGCTCTCTAAGTCCCATTTTTTCAATGACTGCTTTCATCACATGAGATGGACAGAGCGATCCTGCCATGATGCCTGTGCGAAGTGTTGATAGGTCATACTGAGAAAAATTCGGATGATCGAGTTCTGCAATGAACATCGTGGGGACACCGTGAAGCGCGGTACATTTTTCTTTTTCAACTGTTTGCAGTACACGCTCTGGATGAAACGATTCAATTGGAATCATGGTTCCGCCTTTTGAAAGGCAGGCAAGGACGCCAAGTACAGAGCCAAAACAATGAAAGAAAGGAACCGGGATACACATTCGGTCTTCCTCGGTTAGCTTCATACACTCGGCAATGTGACGGGCATTTAACACGATGTTTGTATGACTAAGCATGACGCCTTTCGGGTAGCCGGTTGTGCCTGACGTATATTGCATATTGATGACATCATCAGGCGATAGCATATTCAATCGTTCGTCCCAAGCAAGTTCACTGATGGTTTTGGCTTTCTCTTGCATCTGATCCCAGCCAATCATTCCGTTTGGCACGTGCTGTCCGATATAAATGCAGCTTTTTAAGAAAGGAAATTGTGCAGAAGTCAGTTTGCCTTGCTCGGCTGTTTGCAGTTCTGGGATTAGCTCATTGACCATCTGGACATAAGAAGTATCTTTAAAACCGTCGACGATCAATAACATTTTGCTATCAGAGTGCTTGAGTAAATATGCGAGTTCCTGTGATTGAAAATTTGTGTTCACTGTTACGAGAACAGCTCCAATGGAGGCACAGGCGAATTGTGCGATGAGCCATTCTGGTACATTTGGTGCCATGATGGCGATATGATCACCTTTTTCAACGCCTAGTGCCATGAGACCTTTTCCAGTTTGTTTTACGTGATTGTAAAACGCTTCGTATGAATAACGTAAAGAACGATCGGGGTAAACAACAGCTTCATGCGCTGGGTGCCGTTCTTTTTTCTCTAATAATAGGGAGCCGATGGTTTGTGGATGGATCGACATCTTTGCTTTCCTCCCTCACATGTAGTAAGCGTTTTCATTTCTGCGTTATGCTAACAGTTGTCTTGCGATAACGAGCCGTTGAATTTCTGACGTCCCCTCCCCGATTTCCATCAGTTTCGCATCTCTGACGAGTCGTTCTACACCGTATTCTTTCATATAGCCTGAACCTCCGTGTATTTGAACGGCTTCAAGACTTGCTTTTGTCGCCATTTCAGAGGCGAAAAGTTTGGCATAGGCTGCTTCTTTTGTAAAGGGTTTGCCTTGATCTTTTAGCCATGCCGCTTTCCAGACCATCTGTCTTGCAAGCTCTATGTGCATTGCCATATCTGCCAGTTTAAATTGGATGGCTTGGAATGAAGAAATGGTCTGACCAAATTGCTTTCGTTCTTTTGCATAAGCGAGTGAAGCATCGAGTGCAGCTTGTGCAATCCCAACTGATAAGGCGGCAATGGAAATGCGTCCGCCGTCTAATGTGTATAAAAATTGTTTGAACCCTTTGGATGGATCACCTAATATGTGATGTGCTGGTACACGCACTTGATCTAAAATAATTTCAGCTGTATCTGAACCGCGCACGCCCATTTTGTCATATGGACTTGTAATGGTTAGTCCCTTTTGTCCCTTTTCTACGATAAAGGCGGAGATGATTGGGCGGCCACTTGCATCTCGATCCGTTACGGCAGTCACGATAATCGTCCGTGCAAAGTTCGCATTCGTAATCCAGCACTTTTCACCACTAATGACATAATCTTGTCCGTCTTTTATCGCTTTTGTTTTTGTTCCTTTTGCATCTGATCCAGCGTTCGGTTCTGTTAAACCAAATGAACCAAGTGCTTTGCCTGATGCGAGCGGAACAAGGTGATCTATTTTTTGCTGTTCTGTCCCGAAATAATAGAGCGGACTTGCGCCTAACGAGACCGCTGCCGCATAGCTAAGACCTGTACTTGCACACTGCTTTCCGATTTCTTCAACAGCTAATGTGTATGAAATCGTATCACCATCTGAACCCCCATATGTCTCTGGGAATGGAATGCCCATTAGGCCGAGCTTCCCCATTTTTTGAAATATTTCTTCAGGAAATGTGGCTTGTTCATCAATGGTCTGGGCATGAGGTGCAATTTCTGCTATCGCAAATTCTTTGACCATTTGACGGATCATCTGTTGTTCCTTCGTTAATTCAAAGTTCATCTGGCTTCCTCCTTTAACAGCTTTCTATCAATATTTATTAATCAAGATGCCACTTCATGCTATGGGGAATCGAATTCAGAAAATTAAAACAAAGAAAAAAAGCATAAAATAGGAAACACCTATTTTATGCTTTTTCGTTATTTGATCGTTTTTGTGGTAGGTTTGCTCTCGTGATGGAGTCGATTCAGGGCAGTGATCTTGTAGGTATAGCGTTTCTTTTGATTCGCTGAAGGGTCTTTCATTGTTGTGCGCGAGCCTTCTTCTTTTCTGACTGTTTTTAGTAGTTCGTATGTCCCGTTAGTGGTCATACGATAGACAGCATAGTAGGCCGCAGTAGAATGTGGCTCATGTTGAATCTGCAACACCGCACCCTCTGTCGTCTTTTTCCCAGAATGAATGAGTGGTTTTTTTGGTGCTTGTTGATGGAGCCACGGCATTTCCGGAATGAGCGCTGGCTTTTGATAGGTCTCATTCATGAGCCGTTCCTTGACTTGTAAAGGATTCCGGTTGATGTCCTTTAGGCTAAAATGCATGCTCCCCTGCACGAGTGGTGCTTGTCGATTCAGTTTGATCTGGCGAAAGTACTCTTCGGGGTCAGACCAAGCAGGGTCACTATTTTGATTGATTTTATACGTTGCCTGACCAATGTAAAGGTGAACAGGCTCTCCATTTACTTCATTTGACCACCAATTCGTGAGCACGTCGTAAGCGGCTGGCTGAAAGCCAATGCTCCAGTAAATTTGTGGTGTCACATAGTCAAGATGATGTTGCTGAATCCAATGCCGTGTATCTGCATACAAATGATCATAATTCGTCATCCCTGCGGTTGTATTGGAGCCAGTCGGATCATCCTTTATATTACGCCAAACACCAAAAGGGCTAATGCCAAATTTCACATATGGTTTTTCTCTCTTGACGGTCTCATTGATTTGTTGGACCAAATGATTCACGTTCTGTCTGCGCCAATCTTCGATATGTGTGAACTCTTTTCCATACGTCTCATACGTTTCTTGGTCAGGAAACGGCACACCGGCGATTTGATTCGGATAGAAATAATCATCCATATGAACTGCATCAATGTCATAGTTCTTCACCACTTCTTTGATGCCATCTACAATAAAGTCTTGCGCGTCTGGAATTCCTGGATTGTAGTACAGTTGATTTCCATAAGCAACTGTCCATTCTGGATGCCGCTTCGCGGGATGATCGGAAGATAAGCGCCCGATGTCTGTGTGATTCATTGTGATCCGGTAGGGATTAAACCAAGCATGGAATTCGAGGTTGCGCTTGTGCGCCTCTTCTATCATAAATTCAAGCGGATCATATCCGGGATCTTTCCCTTGTGTCCCAGTCAAATACTCTGACCACGGACCATATCGAGATGGATAAAAGGCATCTGCCGTTGGTTTAATTTGCATGATGACCGCATTCATATTCATGGCTTGAATCCCATCTAACAGTTGAACCAATTCCTGCTTTTGTTCTTTTTCAGACAGTCCTTTTTTTGATGGCCAATCTAAGTTGAAGACTGATGCAATCCATACAGCACGCATCTCCCTGCTTGCTTCTAATGTCCCCTTTGCAATTGGCCGAGCTAGACTACTAGATGGAATCAATAAAAAAATGATCATAAACAGCATGACAACCCCTGTACTCATCTTCTTGCACATCGTATGCATCACCTCTAATGGAATTTATTCTATTTTGTGTGATGGAATGCCAGAAGATGGTAGAAGCAAGATGTTTTTCATTTGGTCAAGCTGGGCTTTTGGAACCTCACACGCTTCAATTAAATAACGTTCTACACTTCCGTATGTTTCCATCATTTCGTTTAGAACGTCCTCAAGATAATCTTGCTGTACGCCGAGAAGTGGCTGAACTTGTGCTTTTGATACGCGGTACAAGCTCATCATGCGAACAAAACGTTCTTGTCTTTTCACAAGGATTTGGACACCCTCATTTGAACGCATGTATTCTGATAAGACGGTGCGGATGGGCACACCTAATGCTAATTGAATGAGAGCAGATAAAAAGCCAGTTCGATCCTTTCCACTCGTACAGTGAAGCATAAGTGGATAGTTTTTTTCATCAGAAAGCAGCGTAAATAATTGCTGAATTTGCTTCTTCCGCTCATGAAGCATGCTCTGATATAAATCCTTCATGATAGGCGTAAATGAGAGAGATCTCCCTTCAGTTGTTAGCATGCGAAACATCGCCCATTTACTCGGCATGATACTGTCTGGCTGCATGGGGATATGAATGATCTTGTCGTGATTCTTCAACTTAGGTGGATGTGATTTGCGTTCTGAAGTTGTACGAAGATCGCAAATCGTTTGGATCCCTAGATTTGTGAACTTGGCGACATCTTGTTTCGTCAGGCGGGAAAGATTTGCGGATCGATAAATCATGCCACGCTTGATCATCACATCATCTGTTGTACAAACTCCGCCGACTTCTCTAAAATTAGCAAGCTTTGAAAATTGTATCGTTGGTTGATTCATAGAAGTAAAAGTCCTTTCATCTGGCTTGTCTCTATCATACGCTTTTATGTGATGAAGGAAAAGAAAAGTGATAAAGAACAAACACCATTGTCCATTTGCACATCGGTGAATCAAAAAAACGGCTCAGATTATGAGCCGTTTTTTGATTCATTCTTCTCTAGTTGTAATATGAGATGGAACAAAAAGCGATAAATGGCAGAGATCACGTTTGCTAGAGGCATGTCCTCCTGAATTTCTTCTAATTCAAGCACCTGTAAATTCACGTCAAACAACCCATCTTGACCATTAAATTGAAGGGTACCATTCAATGGTGAAAGCATCTCTTTCAGTACATTCGTCTCTTTTTTAGGACGTTTTAAGCCGAATAGTACGGTATACGTCTGAAAAACATCATCCCACTCGATGGCGAGTCCATCTACTTTCACTACCTCTGACCATTTGGATTCGATATAAATAAATTCTTTTGGATGGCTTTTCACATATGTAAGCGGTGTATACAAAAAAGATAATGCTTCTGTTTGAATCATTTCTTCCGTTTCCTTATTAACACGCTCAATATATGCATCACTAAAACGCGCTTCTTCATGAATGCTGTTTCCTTTTAACACCCAGTTTTGACGCGCCGCTTCATCATATTCAAAGTCTGTCAGTCCTTGCCCTTCATTCAATAAATCCAATAATCGATTTTGCAACGACATGGCTATGTCTCCTTTCATCTACTCCATTTGCGCTTATTATTTTAGCATAACACACACGAAAAGAAAGAGATGTCCAAAACCGTCCTGCTTCTGAGGTTGAATGCTTTTTTATGCATATCTTCCGTTAATTGGTTAGATAATAGAAAAAAATCTTGAGAGGAGACGGTTCAAATGCAAAAGAAAAACAAACAACAGGACCCGAGTTCAGTATTTGAGGCCATGTCTCATTCCTCTGATTTTACAAATGAGTTAGCACAGAGTGAAGCGTATCAATACAGAATGTCATATTTTCGTTCTTTGATTAATGGGAATCTCTTACATGAACAAATCCTGCCTGCTATGAAGCATTTACATGAACATCCCACTCTAGAAGAGTTAAAAGAGATCATCCCGATCGATCAAGGGGTGATCACAAGCGACAATGAAAAAGTGAAAGAATCCTTACATAGAGGTTGTATCGCGATCCGTCTTGAGACAGATTGGGACAAAGCGCTACTCTTCCCGATTGCAGATAAAAAAGGCAGACAAATTAGTCAACCTGAGATTGAATTTGGCATTATTAGTTCACAGGAAGCCTTTGTTGAGCTACTTGACACCAACTTAAATTTGATCAGACAAAGGCTCCCAACGCCGGATCTCAAAGTTGTAGAAAGGACAGTTGGTACTCTTTCTCAAACGAAGATCGCTGTTTTGTATATTGAACACATTGCCAATCCAGATAACATAGACACTGTCGTTCAGCGAATTGAAGACATTGATTATGACCAAATCTTAGATGCGAATTATCTTGCACAAATTCTTTATGATGAATCAAATACAATCTTTCCGTTGTTTTTAAATACAGAAAGACCTGACCGAGTCTCTTCAGGATTAGCCGAAGGGAAAATTGCTGTTTTGGTGGATGGTTCACCTCACACCTTGCTTGCACCGACGATATTGCTTGAGTATTTTTCGACGATGGAGGATTACAATACAGCGTGGATTACGGCATCTTCTTTAAGACTGTTGCGTATCTTTGCCGTCGTTTTTTCTATTTTTGCCACACCATTATATGTTGCGATTTTAACCTTTCATTATGAACTAATCCCTAAGGATTTATTAGAGACCATCGTGTCTTCTCGTTACCTCGTTCCCTTTCCGCCGATTGTTGAAGCTTTATTTCTCGAGATTTCCATTGAATTACTAAGAGAAGCAGGTTCGCGGCTGCCAGCAAAAGTTGGACAAACGCTTGGTATTGTTGGCGGGATTGTGATCGGGCAGGCAGCAGTGGCGGCTGGATTAACGAGTAATATTTTACTGATTATTGTGGCGTTATCTGCACTCGCTTCATTTGTGACACCTATTTACAAAATGGGGAACACCATTCGTCTGTTACGTTTTCCGTTCCTTTTTGCAGCACAGGCATGGGGGGCACTTGGCATTGCTTTAATGGGCTCTTTTCTCCTCACACATCTCATGAAATTAACATCAATTGGCCAGCCATATTTACAGCCGATTTACCCCCTTCGTTTAGCCGATTTAAAAGGAAGCTTGGTTCGCTTGCCATTGCGCTTTTTGAATAAAAGACCTCAAAATTTGCGTGTGCAAAATAAAACCATTCACCGCTCAAAGCCGAAGGTGGGCAAAAAGGGGAAAAATGATTTTTATGAATAAGGGAGTGAAAATGTGGTCTCTACTGTCAAAGAAAAATTTCAAATATCCCCTTTTCTTGTGTTCTTTTTAATCAATGCCAATCAAGTAGGGATCGGCATTTTAAATTTCCAATCAAAACTTGCGGCTTCATTGAATAATGATGGTTGGATGGCCATTTTGATTGCTGGTTTCAGTGTCAATTTGATGATCTTTTTGATTTATTTCATGTTTCGCCATGCACCAACAGCTGAATTTAGCGAGATTACGCAATATGTGTTTGGCAAATGGCTTGGGCAATTGTTGAATGTGTTATATATCCTGTATTTTGCTTCATTGTCTTTAACCGTTCTTGTTCATTATGTGGATGTCATTCATGTGTGGTTGTTCCAAGAAATCCCTGGATTGTTATTTGCCGCATTGCTGTTAGTGCTGGTTTATTATATTCACACTGGTGGCTTCAGAACAGTGACTGGCTGGGCTTTCTTTAGCATTGTATTAACGTATTGGATGACCTTTATCTGCTTTTACGTGATGAAGTATAGCCATCTTCGGTTTATGTTCCCAATGTTTGATCATTCGTTGATGGAGGTCATTGTAGGGGTGAAAGATGCCTCTTTAACAATGGTTGGCTTTGAAACCCTCCTTGTGTATTATCCCTTTATTAAAAAGGCACAAACATCACAAAAGTTTGCACATTTAGGTGCCTTATTCACGACAGGTTTGAATTTACTTGTTTTCCTCGTGTCTATTGCGTACTACTCGAGTTCCCAGCTGAAACTAACGAAATGGCCAACATTGACATTTACGAGTATTGTCAAACTCCCTTTTATTCAGCGTTTTGAATTTATCGAAATCTCATTATGGCTCTTGATTATTATTCCGAATGTAGCCATCCCGCTATGGGCAGCGAGCAGGATGGCGAAACAAGTGTTTCATACGAAGCAATCGATGATGTTACTGATTCTTAGTATCATGGTTTTGGTCATGTTTTCGTTTTTTGCTGGGGCAACCTCTTTTGAATCCTTTAATAAATGGATTGAATATAGTGGATACATCCTTGCGTATGGATTGATTGTATGCCTGATTATCATCTTATTGCTGAAAAAAAGGTGGGTGAAAAAACGAGCATGAAACGTTCCCTTCTGATCAGTCTTATGTTATTGAGCCTTTTCTTAACTAGCTGTGCACAGCCGCGCCTTCTAGACGAATTAAATATCTCACAGGCAGCAGGATTTGATTTAGCGGAAGACGGAGAAATGAATGGCTTTTTTGTCTTTCCTGTGTTTAAAAGTGAACAACAAGGGAGCTATCAAATATTAAGTGCCAAATCAAACACCATCAGTAATATACAGTTTCTCGTTTCAGAGAAATCGCCGTTTCCTGTCGTCATGGGTCAAATTCTCGTCATTTTAATTAGTGAAAAGCTGGCAACAGAAGTCGGTATGATTGATTTGATGAATTATATCTACCGAGACCCGATCATTGGTTCAAGGCAAATTTTTGCTGTTGTCGATGGAGATGTAGAAGATTTACTGTATACAAAAATGAATCAATCCAACTTAAATATCGGGGTGTATCTCGCGGATCTTCTCACTCAAAATATGCGAGAAGGAAACCAGCCCATGACCAACCAACATATTTTTATGAGTCAAATGATGGCTAAAGGAGTCGATGCCTATCTTCCGTTCATCAAAAAAACAAGTAATGCGATTGAAGTGTCGGGAATCGCTCTTTTTAATCATCAAAAAATGATCCACCATCTTCCTCGAGAGGATGCATTTACGTTCAAAGCAATGGTTGAAAACCATAAAAATGGCATTTATGAATTCAGATTTGATGATGAAGAAAAGACACATGTCGTCATTGAGAATATTAAATCACATGTTGATTATCAATTAAAACCAACGAAGAACTCAACTGAAAAACCGCATATTACCATTACAATCAAGCTAAAGGGTGAGTTAAAGGAATTTATGAAATCAAAAAAAATCGATAAGCTCTCTATTTTAGATCAAGTCGAAAAAGAAGTGGAGAATCGTGTTGCCAGCAAGGGAGCAGAGCTCGTTCAGTCATTTAAAGAGCAACACATTGATCCGCTTGGGCTCGGCCTAAGATATCGTTCTAAAGACAAAGCAATGACACCAGAAAAGTGGCACAACATATACCCTGATGCTGATGTCCTAGTGAAATGTGAGATGGAGATTGTTCAAACGGGCGTTAGTGAATGAAAAAAACTGTGAGAAAAGATCCAACTCTTTTCTCACAGTCTTTTTTTAATCCTCATCCTTTACATCTGGATCTTCTGGGATGGGTTCATTTAAAATTTCACGCACAAGTTCTTTATACTGTTCAAGTTGTTTCAAATGGGTTTGAAATTGCCCTTGATAAATGAGATACGATTCCCCATCAAATACGTAGCGTATCTTTTTTTGTTGGATTAATGTTTGAATATATGCTTCTGATACATCGAGATATTCTGCTGTTTCTGCAATTGTTAAATACATCATTGTGCACCACCAGTTCGTTTCATCTTACAAATTATATCACGACTGATTCATCTTTTTTCATCTTTCTGTACTCGTTTCTTCTGAATTGGACAGGACGTGCTGGACGACTTGTTAAAGATCATCATGAGAGACGTGAAACAAGCATAGGATGAGATAAAATGAGTATGTAAAGGCAGTGTGAAGTGAATGGGACACATGTTAAATGAAGTGTTAATTTGGCTCACGAGTCTTGGTTATGTGGGCGTTGCGCTTGGGTTAATGATTGAAATCATTCCAAGTGAAATCGTCCTTGCATATGGTGGGTATATGGTATCAACTGGAACCATTGGGTTTATGGGGGCTGTGATCGCTGGGGTCATCGGCGGAACGATTGCCCAGTGCTTTATTTATTGGATTGGGTTATATGGAGGCAGACCTTTTTTAACGAAGTATGGAAGATTCTTATTGATTCACGCGCATCATATTGAAATCGCAGAGCGTTGGTTTGAACGGTATGGAACGGTTGTCGTCTTTACGGCACGTTTTATCCCTGTTGTCCGTCATGCGATTTCTATTCCAGCAGGGATTGCCAAGATGCCTTTTTTCAAATTTGTTGTATTGACAGGCTTAGCTGCCATCCCTTGGTCTATTCTATTTATATATCTCGGTATGCAGCTTGGCGCGAATTGGGATCATGTTCAAAGTGTCGCCCATTCATATACAACACCGATTATGGCGATTGCCATTCTCCTCATCGTGAGTTACATCGTCATTAAAAAAATTCGTACGAATCGAAAATGGCCCATTTAATCAGAACGCCTTTCACGTCAGCTGTGAAAGGCGTTCTTTTGTTAGCGTGTCGATTGTTTTTTCATATATTGAGATAGTTCTATGATCATGGCACCCATTCTTTCAAGAGATGGAGCAAGGATTCGCTCCACGCCTTCTTCCCTTAAAGCCTCGGCTGTTACTTTACCGACAGCCACAGCCAGCACTGGTTGTTCGAACATGCGTTGAAGCTCGTCTCTTCTCCCCCATTCTGTTGTTAGTTTGAAAAAGGCATGAACTTGGACAGCAGTCGTAAAACAGACAGCATGTACCTTTCCCTCTCGCATTTCAGAAAGCAATGTTTCGGCAGCTTCTGGTTGCGGAGGGATATGTTGATATGGCAACAATGACAAAACGTCTGCTCCCTTGTCATGTAAAAACTGAATAAGTGCTGGGGCATTTTCTCCGTGAAGCTGAACCATCACTCTCTTCCCTTGAAAATCATGATGCGCTAATTTTGAAATGAGATCACGAACGGTTCCGTCTTCATCTGACACGTCAGGCTGAATACCGCGTTTTTTTAAGGCGGCATAGGTTTTATAGCCTCTCGATGCAATTTGGGCTTTTGATAATATATCCATAAACGATGCACCTACGTTTAATTCTTCTGCACTCTCAATTAATGTATCTGTCCCAATTCCTGTTGTCAAAATGACCCAATCGGCTCCTTGTTTGACAAAGGTTTCAATGCCAGGCTTTAATTCCTCTTTCGCTAGAAATACAGTTCCTTGAAGAGACCGAATGACGGCTTGTCCTCCCTGCTTTTCAACAAGTGTACGCATTTCTTCTGTTTTTCGTGTTCCGCAAATGGCAATCGTTTTTCCTTCTAAGCCTTTTCTCATGCTATCCCTCTTTTTCTATCTCATGTGATATGTATAATATAGATTTATTTGGAAGGTGATGCAAGAGTCTACTAAAAAGAGCTTGACGATTCTATCGAATTCGAGTATGGTTTGTTAGTGTTAAATGTAGGAGGTTACTATGGAAAAACAGAACGTTCAAGCAATCCGATTATCAATTGCAGACCCAACACCACTCGGTTTATTTGGTCTCGCAATGGTGACGCTCGTTGCGTCTTCACAAAAACTAGGAATCACTGATGGCACTTCTCTCATTTTACCTTGGGCTATCTTCCTTGGAGGAATCGCGCAGCTGATTGCGTCCATACAAGATTCAAAACATCATAATATTTTTGGAGCAACAGCCTTTGGCGCATTCGGTCTTTTTTGGATGGGCGTTGGAACAACTTGGCTTATTCAAGCAGGTGCGTTTGGGAAGGCATTAGCAGAATCCGCTGATCCAAAACAACTAGGGTTTGCCTTTATCGGCTACTTGATTTTCAGCTTGTTTATGACGATTGGCGCAATGGAAACACATAAAGTACTATTTATGATTTTCGTCTTTATTGATTTCTTATTCATTGGTCTTTCCCTTAGCACATTTGGTGTGATGTATGATGTGACGCACATGATCGCAGGTATCTCAGAACTCATCATCTCCCTGCTCTCTTTTTATGGTGCCGCAGCTGTTGTGCTCAATACTCATTTTGGGCGTACTGTGTTGCCAGTTGGACAACCATTTCGTATATGGACAAAAGAGTAAATAAAAAAGAACTGCCCACTCGGCAGTTCTTTTTTTATGTTTATTTCGATTGTTCTTCTTGGAAAATGTCTGCAATGATCTCATAGGAACGCATTCTTTCATCATGATCAAATACATCTGATTGAATCATCACTTCGTTTGCTTGTGTATTTTCAATAAAGGCTTCTAATTCTTCTTTGACCTTTTGTTTATCTCCGATGATGGTTGAACTTAATTGTTCATGGACCATTGCTTTTTCATAAGGCGTCCACAATCCTTCCATACTGTCGACAGGTGGCTTTAGTTTTCCAGGTGTATTACGAATGAGACTCAAGAAGCGCTGATCGTGTGAGGTTGCCAAATATTTAGCTCTTTCTGTGTCATCCGCCGCAACAACTGTCACTCCAACCATGGCATATGGTTCGTCTAATACATCAGAAGGTTTGAATGATTGTCTATACAGTTCTAGTGCAGGGATTGTATGTTTTGGTGAGAAATGCGATGCAAAGGCAAATGGTAGCCCAAGCTCTCCTGCCAGTCTAGCACTAAACCCACTTGAGCCAAGAAGCCAAATAGGAATGTCCAACCCTTCTCCCGGAACAGCTCTTACATGTTTTTTTACCTGACCTGAAGGTTTGAAGTATTGACGAAGTTCTTCAAGCTGCTCCGGAAAATCCTCTCCATTATGAAGGTTTCGTCTAAGGGCGCGTGCCGTTAATTGATCCGTTCCTGGCGCTCTTCCAAGACCTAAATCAATTCTTCCTGGATACAGAGTTTCGAGTGTACCAAACTGTTCTGCGATGACAAGTGAAGAATGGTTTGGTAGCATAATGCCGCCAGATCCAACCCGAATTTTTTCGGTTCCTCCAGCAATGTATCCAATTAACACAGACGTTGCAGAGCTTGCAACACCTTCCATATTATGGTGTTCTGCAAGCCAGTATCTATTGTATCCCCACTTCTCCGCTTTTTTGGCCAAATCCATACTATTGTCAAAAGACTCTCTAATGGTGCCGCCTTCTGTTACAGAAGATAAATTTAAAACGGAATATGCTGTGTTTCTTAAAACTGATTGACTCATAAATGATGTCCCCATTTCTGTCAAAAATCCAACTCATTTCATTCATTCAACACCATAACATAAAATCATTTGGTTTTTAAATCATTTGATTCGATGATCTTCGAAATGATGAATTGATGATGATTTTGACTTCCCATTTGAAACTCCTTACATAGAATGAATTATCAATGATAGGAGATGGGCAATTTGTACAATCAATTCGAACACAAATGTCCCGTTTGCGGGAAGGTCCATGGACAGTCTCATTACAAAAGATCACGTCATGACCGTGTGCCAAGTCATGCCTGTCCATTGCACAAACAAAACCCACCGAAGCACAAGTACCCTCAAGGGAACCCTTCGTGTCATAAGATAAAAGACAAAAGTCACTTAAAACCAAAACAAACAGTTGTACGAAGAGGCCCAGCAGGTCCTCCTGGTCCAGCTGGACCCACCGGCCCTACAGGCCCTGCTGGTGGTCTAAGCGCCTTGGTACCGTTTAATCCATCTCAATCACAACGTTACAGAGCTGGTCAAGTCGTTACGTTCAATGGAAATGCGTATGTGGCCAATGTAGATGCTCCGACCGGAATACCAGGCGTGTCACCTGATTACACGCTTTTAGCTTCTTCTGGTGCCACAGGAATTACTGGCTCAACTGGAGCTACCGGTCCTACAGGTATTACCGGTTCAACTGGACCTACTGGCGAAACAGGAATCACCGGTTCAACTGGACCTACCGGTGCCACAGGTATCACTGGTGCGACTGGACCTACTGGCGCGACAGGAATCACCGGTTCAACTGGACCTATTGGTCCTACAGGAATTACCGGTTCAACTGGACCTACCGGTGCCACAGGAATTACTGGCTCAACTGGATCTACTGGTGCTACAGGAATTACTGGTTCAACTGGATCTACAGGTCCAACAGGAATCACCGGTTCAACTGGATCTACTGGTTCGACTGGAATCACGGGTCCGACCGGATCTACTGGTGCGACAGGCATCACTGGTACAACTGGATCTACCGGTCCTACAGGAATTACCGGTTCAACTGGACATACCGGTGCCACAGGAATTACTGGCTCAACTGGAGCTACCGGTGCGACTGGAATCACTGGTTCAACCGGATCTACCGGTGCCACAGGAATTACTGGTACAACTGGAGC
>NZ_JBFEFT010000006.1:0-137734 GCF_047229225.1 Bacillus sp. 179-C3.3 HS
CTGTCAAAGAATACATTTATTATTATAACAACATTCGTATTCAAACAAAACTAAACAACCAATCACCGATAAACTATCGGCAGTTGGCTGTATAAAGGTGTTTTTGATCCCTGTCTCAAAAACGGGGGTCAGTCCCGAGCAGCTTTTGCTTTATTTTTCAATTCCTTGTTTCACTTCATCAATCATGGCAGACATTGAGACAAGACCGCCACCAGATAAATACCACATGTCTGAGCTTAAATAGATCACGTTGTTGTTTTTAACCGCTTTTACTGACTTCACATAATGATTTTCAACAAGCTGTTTCGCAGACGTTTCTCCACCGATCGCTGCACCTCGGTCAACGACAAATAAGTAATCTGGATTGGTTTTGACCATATATTCATAAGAAATACTTTTGCCATGTCTGTCAGCTGGATCTAGCTTCTGATCTGCCGGTGTGATGCCAAAAACATCATGAATCAATCCGTATCTTGATTGAGGACCAAATGCAGACATTTTACTATCGTTCGCCATGATAATTAAGCCATTTTGCTTCATGTCTTTTGTCTGCTCTTGTAATGATTTTACCTTCTCATCAATAGCCGCTAACTCTTTTTTCACTTCGTCTTCTTTACCAAAAATTTCACCTAACGTGTTGACATTCTTCTTGAACGATTCCATATAGTTTGTATTGTCTACATTCATGATAATCGTTGGGGCGATTTTTTTAAATTCATCGAATGCTTCTGCTTGACGATTCTGAATAATAATCAAATCAGGGTCAATTTCAGCAATTTTCTCAAAATCAGGCTCTTTCAAACCACCAACATTTTGATATTTGTCATCTTCATATTTAGACAAGTAAGCTGGGACTGCTTGTTTTGGCAATGCTGTGACATTCACACCAAGCTTGTCCAATGTATCAAGACTGCCCATGTCGAACACAACGACTTTTTTCGGGTTTTTCTTGATTTCCACGCCCTCTTTATTCAGCATGTCCTTAACAGTGATGGTTTCTTCATTTTTCCCTTCTGTTTTCCCTTGATTTCCGCAAGCAGCGAGTACAACGATCGCTGTCAATAAAGTCATCATCCATATCCATTTTTTCATGTCTGTTCACCTCATCATTTTTTTAAGAAAAATATAAGCAAATACGTTCACCACGAATGACTTCAATTGGTATACGCATGTCATAAATTTGTTCCAGCGCATCTGTTTGGATCACTTCATCTACTCCGCCCTCTTGGACGACGTGCCCATCTTTTAAGGCCACGATATGATCAGAATAGACAGATGCAAAATTAATATCATGGAGAACGACAACAATCGTTTTCCCAAGCTCTTTGACGAGCTGTTGAAACAGCTTCATCATCTCAACCGAATGATTCATGTCCAAATTATTTAAAGGCTCATCTAGGAAAATATAATCCGTATCCTGCGCTAACACCATCGCAATGAATGCTCTTTGTTTTTGCCCACCGCTTAGTTCGTCTACATATTGATCTTGGAGGTCAACGAGCTTCATATATTGAAGTGACACATCAATCATCTTCTGATCTTCACTAGTCAGATGGCCTTGTGAATAAGGAAAGCGGCCAAAGCTCACAAGCTCCCGAACAGTCAGCCTCACACTCATATGATTGGACTGTTTTAAAATACTCATTTTTTTCGCAAGATCTTGCGTGGAATAAGCACTATACGGCTTCTCATCTAAGTAAACTGTGCCTGTGTCTGGTTGAATCAGGCGACTCATGATCGATAAAAGTGTACTTTTACCAGCACCATTTGGACCAATGAGAGAGGTCAGCTGTCCTTTTTTCACATTGACAGATGTGTCGTGAAGCACTGTTTTCCCGTTATATGTCTTACTGACTCCCTTCATCGCGACCATGAACGACTCTCCTTTAAAAGTAAATAAATAAAATACAATCCGCCAACTAAATCAATGATGACACTGAGTGGTGTCTGAAAATGAAAGACCTTTTCAACAAGAAACACACCACCTACTAACGCAATGACACTGATGAAAAAAGATCCGATCAGCAAATACGTGTGCTGATATGTACGAAACAGCTCTCTAGCGACGTTCACAACTAATAAACCAAGAAACGTAATAGGTCCAACAAGTGCTGTCGCAATAGACACAAGCACCGCAATAATCATGAGCATCTTTTTCGTGATCCTGTCATAATCAATCCCTAAGTTAACAGCATGTTCTTTTCCTAAAGACATCACATCTAAAATAGAACGGAATCTCCAAATATAAAGACATAGAACCACAAATAAAATAGAAGAAATGAATAGAATATCTGTGTTCATATGATTAAAGCTAGCAAATGATTTATCCTGTACGACCTGGAATTCATTCGGATCAATCAACATCGACATAAAAGAAGATAAACTCTTAAACAATGTCCCAAAAACAATCCCGACAAGTAGTAGCAAGAATATGTTCTTGTTTTTGCGCTTAAACATCACCGTATACAATAGAACGGAGAAAAACACCATGAGTCCCACACAAACAAAAAAGTTCAGATTTTTATTTGTGATGAACAAATTTGTTGATCCAAAGAGATAAATAATCGCTGTTTGCAAAAACAAGTACAATGCATCTAATCCTAAAATGCTTGGCGTCAATATTCGGTTGTTGGTCAAGGTTTGAAACACAACAGAGGAAAACGCAATCGCGCCTCCTGTCAATGTGATGGCAAGTATCTTCTTCAAACGACTTGGCACTGTGTACTCCCAGTACCCGATTTGATAAGTGAGATAGAGAACAATAACTCCGATCGCCATCAAAGCAATGAGTTGTAGTTTATGTTTCTTATGCATAGCGTTTTCTCCTTAATAGCATGTACAGGAAGATCGCACTTCCGATGATGCCCACCATGAGCCCAACAGAAATTTCGTACGGGTAAATCATGATCCTACCGAGCACATCACAAACGAGGACAAAAATGGCCCCGAGTAAGGCTGTATGCGGTAAGCTCTTTTTCAAATGATCACCGCGGTAGAGCGATACAATATTAGGAATGATTAAACCAAGGAATGGTAGCATCCCGACTGTCAAAATGGTGACAGAAGAGACCATAGACACAATGATTAATCCAACCGCCATCACACGTTTATACGTTAGACCTAAGTTAACGGCAAAGCTCTCTCCCATGCCAGCTACCGTAAATTTGTCGGCATATAAATACGCAATGATCAGGAGTGGAACGCTCACATAGAGCAATTCATAACGTCCCTGAACAATAAGGGAGAAATCTCCTTGAAGCCATGCGGATACGTTTTGGATCAGGTCATATTTATAGGCTATAAACGTGGAAATGGAACTGATAATTCCACCAAACATTAAACCAACTAACGGTACATAAATCGTATCGTTTACCTTAATATGTTGCAAAATCTTTAAGAAAAGGAAATTACCTAGTAAAGTGAACACAAACGCGATCCCCATTTTCATGAGCGGAGTCGCTTGTGCAAAAACGAGCATGGACACTAAAATACCTAACTTTGCCCAATCCATCGTTCCTGCAGTGGTCGGTGATACGAATTTATTTCTCGTTAAGCTCTGCATAATAAAACCGCATATACTAAGGCTCATTCCAGCAAGCACAATGCTTGTCAATCGTGGTATACGACTTGAAAATAAGGTATTCATCTGCAAGTCCGTTAAATGAAACAACTGGAATATGGAAAGGTCCTGTACACCAACAAATAGTGATGCAAATGCCAAACATGCAAACAACAAACTCAATTGATACAACTTCATACAGGTTTCTCACTTTCTATCAAGCTCTACGCTACAAATGATTATCATTATCAGTTAGCTGCAGTTCATATATTATCACATTTAGTGAAATATTCAATAGCAACAAAAGGAAGTTTGTCTGATATAAAAAAACAGCCGATCAAATCAGCTGTTTTCTTCTACGATTTTGAATTGAAATTGCCCTGCAAGCTCTTCTTCTGCTTCTTTAAATAGTTGGTGCAAGCTCTCTGCATAATCTCCTAAGTATTTTTTACTCACTTGAAAATCAACCCATGTCAGTTCAATAGGAAGAGACACTTCTCCTGTCAAACAGTCCCACAGCGCATCAAGGTTTTTCCCATAATGATTAGGCAGATGCAAAGTGTCTATCAATTGATTGTGAAGCGCCTCTTGCGACTGACATGCCGCTCCATTCAGCCGAACTTTTTCCATGTGTATCTTCCCCTCTTTTGTCTTCATTTGAAACGAAAGAAACTAGAACATACTTTTTTCAACAAGCATGGGCCAAAACAGAAAACCTATTTTGCTTGCAATCTTTCATGTAAATCTTCCATAAATGCGGTTGTCTCTTGCAGCCCATCTTGTAAATGGTGTGTAGCTGAAATGAATCGTTTCTCTTGATCTGGCTGTTGCAACAACTTCTCTACCTGATTAACCGCTTTCTCAAAGGAAGCCAGACCTGTCTTTAATTGTTTGTCTGCCTGCTTATACGAAGCTGGTACTTCTTGATGTGCAAGTCCTCTTTGAATGACACGATCAAATGCTTGTGTTTCTTTTTCCAATGCGTCCGTTGTTTGAATCTTTCCGTGTCCATCCGAAATAAATTGTTCTGTCATTTTTTCATAAGCTTCATTTAAATCATCCATATAGCGCTGAACCCACTGTTCATACGCGGTTTCTTTTGTCTCTTGCTTTGAAGGCGACTGACCTGCTTGATTACAGGCTGCTAGTAAAGTGACTGTCACGGTTAGCAACAGCATGAAATGCCATCGTTTGTTCATACACAGCCTCCATTTCTTATTTCCGTTCATATCGGTCAAAAAAAATCATCCTTTACTTCATATAACACTTTGCCAGAAATGATATCTTTTTATTGTAACAGACAGCTTGTGACACTTCTGTTAATTATGAAAAAATGGATAAAAATACATCTAATGGTCCACATTTCCCCTTCCTTTCATTGAGTTCAATCCCGTCCTATGAATAGACGATCGACCCTCCGTATCTGGTTTCACTTCATTAGAAAAAGACCCCTTTCGGCGCCTTTTTTTACTCTTGCATTTTTTTCAATTCATCTAAATAACTGTAAACAGTAACCTTCGATATGCCTAAACGCTCCGCTACTTGATCAACTGAACCTTTCATCAGGAAAATTCCCTTTTCATCCATAAAACGGATGAGATCGATTTTATCTTGTCGTTTCTTTAATGAACCTTTGTGATGAGAAATGATTTGATCAATTAACCGATTCGCAATCTCATCGACACTTTGCATAGAATCTCTGCTTTCAGTTGTCGGTTGATTCGATACTTCTTGAGATGTGCCAGGGATGAGCTGGTCTAATAATTCTTTCACTTGATACACAGCACTCGTATCATAATTGATACATAATGCACCAATGACTTGCTGTTCCTCATCACGAAGCAACGTCGTAGATGCCTTGATCGTTCTCCCATCAGTTGTGCTGACTTCATATCCAGCTAAATAATCATCAGAAAACTCATCAGACAGAAGGACTTGCTTGACTAGATGATCAAAGGATTGACCAACCTTTCTCCCTGTTACATGATCGTTGATGGTAAAAATGACGGAAGATTGAGGCTGAGTCAGATCATGAATCACCACTTCACATGACGGACCAAACATATGTGCAATGGTTTTAGCAATCGGAATATAGTGATGTAGTTGCTTTGTTACGTCTGACATGTTTTTCACTCCAATGTTCCTGATGGATGGACTTTCATTATTGAAGTTTTCCTTTACAGGCAACAGATAGTTCTTCTATCACTTCACCATCTTGAATGAAGTACGCTTTCTCATGAAGATTCATGACTGGACAAATATGATTAGGAATGATTTGAACCTTGTCCCCTATCTGAACACGTTCACGAAATCCTTCATGATAAATAATGGCGTGTTCGTCAAATACATCTGAAACAAATACATCGTCATATTCTTTGATTTTGCCTAATCCCTTTGTCTTCGTCAGCCCTTTTGAACGTGTTTGTGCCGTGATCCCTTTCGCGCCAACATCCGTAATAACCCGTTCCTTTGTAGGTTTGCTGATCACAGTTGTCAAGACGGTTGCTGCACAATGTGAATATGTGCCAATCACATTCGATTGAGAGGCATCCATCAACATATACGTGCCTGGTCTCATTTCAGTCACCCCTTGTGGGATATCGAATTGAAACAAAAATGGTGGGGTCGAACCAATGCTCACAACCTCAAGCGTCATTCCTTCCTCAGCTGCAAGCTGTGCAAATCGGAGCGTTCGATTGACAGCCTCCTCATATAACGCCTGACAATGTGCTTTACTTTCCGCTTGATACGTATGTCCATCGTGAGAAAAAATGCCCTTTAAATGGATAACATCACATGCCTTGATTGCATTGAGGAGTTGGCGGAAATCACTTTCCTCAATCACTCCAGATCTCCCTTCACCCACTTCGATTTCAATTAGAACTTCCGCTTTCTTCTCTGCTCCGCGAAAGACCTCTTCAATTTGTAGAACATGCTCTACACAATCTATTCCGAATGAAATCTGTATCGTTTCTGCTAGTTTTCGAATTCGTTTTAGTTTTTTCTCACCCACAATTTGATTTGCAATAAAGATATCTGTTAATCCATTTTCCGCCATCACTTCGGCTTCGCCTACTTTCGCCACTGTAATGCCAGACGCCCCCAATTCTTCCTGTAACCTTGCAAGCCTTGGTGTCTTATGTGTTTTCGTATGAGGACGAAGCTTTACTTGCTGTCGATCAGCATATTGCTGCATCGCGACTAAATTGTCCATCATGACCTGTTGATCAATTAATAGTGCCGGCGTATCAAGTTCTTGATATGTCATCATCATTTCCCCTTCATTGTCAGATATATATTTTTTTACACGTTATAGTTAAATTATATAATTTTTTATATGCTTATCAATGGTATTTTAAAGGAAAGAACTAATGACAGTGGACTCTCGTTCAACAAAACCAGCGACTGTCTGCCGCTGGTTATTGACTAATATTTATTCCGGAGTTCCCTTAATATAAAATCGTAGACAAGGTTCAGCTGTTGCTCCTTAGGATAAAGCATGAACTCTTGCTTTTTCGGAAGACCTCCATCGAGGCGGTCTTGAAATTTCGTTCGAAGATACGCGGTACGGTGCACCTGACTCTCAAATGATTTGTATGAAACATCAAGCTCGACTGTTTGATCATTGATAAACGTGACAATCGTGTCTCCGAAGGATGATTCCTGGAAGGTATGGATGTATTTGTGGGAAATCCATCCGCACTGAGGGCGGTTGGATGAATATGTTGGGAAGAAATATAGATGATTGGATGAGTCAATCACAATGGGGGGCTTATGAGAGATACCCGTTACTTCGTATGTTCCTGCTTTTCTACCTGCATAGCTTGACCCAAAGAATCGACAGCTACGTTCGATGATTTGCAGCGGTTTTAGCTCAACAAAAAAGCATGTCTCTCTTTCAATTACTTTTGAATATACTCTTTTTCCTTCTTCAATTGGTAGAATAGCCATTGTTGTTTGATTAATGACATATGAATCTAAAGGTGTTCCACTAATTCCTGACACTTCATTTCCTCCTGTGTTAATTTTTGGTTATTTTAGAAGATACTATTAATCTATCACCAATATATAAGAAACGACAGGATTTTTTCATTTTTTATAAAAAATCATCTTTTTATCATATTTTTTAGTCCATTCGAATCATTTAAAAACAATTTTCAGTCAGATCAGATCGTGTCGATTGAAATGAAGTTGTCGATTTTACTCAAAAATAAATTGTCTAAAAATTATAAATTTTTATTGATTTTTTCTCCGGCAATCCATATACTATAAAAAAGGCATCGGGGGGATTCTTTATGAAAGAGAAAAAAACGTATGCTGAGCTCATGAAGTCCCGCAACACCCTTAAAACCGAAGAACACGGCAACACCATTTTAGACATCTATATTCAAATGGTGTTGGATGAGGCGCTTTATAAACAGCGCTTAACCTTCCTAAAAGAAGAGATTGATAAGGCACTGGATCAGCGTGATGAAAAACGATTCCATGACCTATCAGCTCAATATGCAGAACATTGTTTGCTTCATCGTTGATATTACTTGCGGAAAAAAGACAGCTATTCGTCTTTTTCCCGCAAGTTTTTTGTTTATCCATTTAATATCGTTCCACCATTAACATGTAGAATTTGTCCATTCATATAAGACGAATCATCGCTCGCCAAAAATAAGTAGCTCGGTGCAAGCTCTACTGGCTGACCGGGTCTTTCCATTGGAACATTTCCGCCAAATTCAGATACTTCCTTTTCTGTAAAAGTAGATGGAATGAGCGGTGTCCAAATCGGTCCAGGCGCAACCCCGTTCACTCGAATCCCTTGTTTCACCAAAGAAAGAGATAATGATCTCGTAAATGTCACGACCGCTCCTTTTGTCGATGAATAATCAATTAAGGTTTCGTGACCTTTATAGGCGGTGACAGATGTTGTATTAATAATGGTACTCCCTTTCTTGAAATGAGGAAGCACAGCTTTTGTTAAATAAAACATGGCAAAAATATTTGTTTGAAATGTTCGAAGAAGTTGATGTGACGTAATCTGCTCGATGCTTTTTTGCGGGTGCTGTTCACCTGCATTGTTCACCAAGATATCAATCGAACCGAAAGCATCTTTTGTTTTTTTGACGACCTCATGTGAAAAAGCCTCATCTCCTAAGTCACCCGCAATTAAGATGACATGCCCTCCCGCCTTTTCAATATATGCCTTCGTCTCTTCGGCATCACGATGTTCATTCAAGTACACAATCGCCACATTTGCGCCTTCTTTCGCAAATAAGACGGACACGGCTCTCCCAATTCCACTATCTCCCCCCGTTACAATCGCTGTTTTTCCTGCTAATTTTCTCTCTTGCACTTGTCGATCAAAAATCGGTCGAGGTTCCATTTTATATTCAAGACCAGGACGTTCCTGCTGATGCTGAGGCGGTAATGTTTTTTTCGGTTGCTTTGTTGACATCGTTCGTCCACTCCTTCCTTTTATCTCGTTTATTTTTATGTGAAGGTGATGTTTTTATGTATTTCATGTACATTTCCGTTCGGATGTATGATTTTCACGATTGTGGAAAAATTATACACAACAACTCAATGGAGGCGACAATATGGAACAAGAACATAAAGGAAAAGAGCAGGCAACCTCTTTATGGCTAGCACAAAATAAGAAGCATTCTTTTCCACCAGTATCAGAGGATCTTACAGCAGATGTCATCATCGTAGGAGGCGGTATCACTGGTATCGCTACAGCATATGACATGACGGAGCGTGGATACGATGTCATTTTGATTGATGCGGATCACTTGTTGCAAGGCACGACTGGTCATACAACAGCGAAGATCACGTCACAGCACGATGTGTACTACCATGAGCTCATTCAACAAATTGGCATGCCAAAAGCCAGATTGTATGTAGAAGCAAATGAAAAAGCAAGAGAGCTCATCCAAAAACGCATAGAAGAACATCAAATTGATTGTCAGCTAGAGGTAAGGGATGCTTATCTTTATACGAAAGAAGAAAAAGGTGTAAAGAAATTAGAGCAAGAATTAGATGCCTATAAACAGTTAGGGATTGATCGTGATTGGAAGACGGATCTTTCGTTTGATCCTGACATCAAAGCCGCGCTCGTGATGACACAGCAGGCACAATTTCATCCCCTTCAATACTTACATGCACTCGTCGAATTGCTCATCGAACGGGGGGTGCGAATATATGAACAGACGACCGCAGTCGATGTGAAAGAAGGAAACAGACCGGCTGTTATCACCAAAAATGGTCACGATCTAACAGGTCGCTATATCATTTCTTGCACACACTTCCCCTTTTACGATGGGAAAGGCCTTTATTTTACCCGAATTCACCCTGAACAATCATATGTCGTAGCAGCTAAAACAAAAAAGCCACTCCCACGCGGAATGTACTTAGGAATCGACCAGCCTGCACATTCCTTAAGAACTGCTGAAATCAATGGAGAAGAAGTCGTTCTCCTTGGCGGTGAGGGTCATAAAACTGGTCAAGGCGGGGATGAATCGTCTCATTACGCAGCTCTTGAGACGTTTGGCGAAGAAACGCTCGGACTTGAAGACATTTTGTATCGTTGGTCAACACACGATATGGTCACAATGGATCAAATCCCTTATATCGGGCATTTAACCAAACATCATTCAAATCTATTTGTTGCCACCGGATTTAGAAAATGGGGCATGACCACAAGCCATGTCGCAGCAAGTCTGATTGGGGATTTGATTGAGGATAAACCGAATCCATACGCATCTATTTTTACCCCATCCCGCGGCATGTCTGATTCATTCATTAAAGACTTTGTGAAAGAAAACGCCAATGTTGCCGGTCAGCTGATAAGCGGTAAATTCAAACAACCAGATCAAACCATTGATGATTTAAAACCAGGCGAAGGCGGCATTGTGTCGTATGACGATCAGAAGTGCGGTGCCTATAAATCAGAGGATGGCAGTGTCTATCTTGTCGATACAACTTGTACTCACCTAGGATGTGAAGTGGCATGGAACAATAGTGATCGCACATGGGATTGTCCTTGTCACGGCTCACGTTTTTCAATTACTGGTGAAGTGATGGAAGGACCTGCAAAAAAACCACTAAAAAGGTCATATAAAGAACAGTAAAAATTTCACTGTTCCCCCCTAAAAAAAAGTAAAAATGAACCGATAAAAAACATAAAGTCTGATATTTTGTGATGATTACGGGGGGCAATAACATTGTTATTTAAAAAAGAGCCAAAAAAGAAACATGCTGCTTTTTTCAATCAGCAGGATGATGGAACCAAAAGAATCAATGTTTCGGGGAATTCAGATATCACCAAACAGATTCAAATGATTGACTTAACACACCAAGACCTTTTCATTCTAAAACAGTTAAATCCACTTGTTCAGGATGAAATCGAACATATCGTGAATAAATTTTATAAAAACTTAGAAATTGAGTCTTCCTTGATGCATATCATCCAAGATAACAGTTCAGTTGACCGTTTAAAAAAGACGCTTCGCATTCATATTAGTGAAATGTTTGCAGGAGTGATTGACGAAGCCTATATTGCAAAACGAATCAAAATTGCACAAGTTCATTTACGCATTGGGCTTCAGCCAAAATGGTATATGGCTGCCTTCCAAGACCTTTTAATATCCATTATGGATTTATTCGCCAATCATATAGAAGATTTCAAAGAATATCAGGGTGCGATCAAAGCGACGACAAAGATTTTAAATTTGGAGCAACAGCTTGTTCTAGATACCTTCCAAAACGAGTATTCGAAAATTCGTGATGAAGCAGAAGTACAACAACAGGAGCTTCACACAAAAATCACTGAGACCTCTCACTCACTTGCTTCTCTGTTCTCACACACAACAAGTGCAGTGGACAAGCTCGTTTCTAAATCTGATGAAATGGCTGACATGTCTCAAGCAGGTACGAAGATCTCTGCACAGGTGGAAGAAAAATCAATTGGCGGTAAAAAAGAATTAGAAATTCAACAAACACAAATGAATCAGATCGATGGCAGTATGACAGAGATTGAAACAGAAATGAAACGTTTAGAAGAAATCGCCAAACAGATTGAACAGATTTTCGGGATTGTCACAGGCATTGCAGAACAAACAAACTTGCTATCGTTGAATGCCTCGATTGAATCTGCACGAGCAGGTGAACATGGAAAAGGCTTTGCCGTCGTTGCAAACGAAGTTCGTAAATTATCAGAAGACACGAAGAAAACGGTTTCTACTGTGTCAGAGCTTGTGAATAACACGAATTCGCAAATTTCTATTGTGTCACAGCATATTGCACATGTAAATTTACTTGTGACAGACAGTAAAGAAAAAATGACTCAAATCAATTCACTCTTTGATGATATTGTGAGCAGCATGAATGTAAGTAAAAATCAAAATGGAAAAATCGAATTAGATCTTCAAACGTTCTTAAACGAATTAAAAGAAGTGAAGCAAACCGTTTCCCAAGTGGCAGGTTCTGTCGAATCATTAACTAGTCTGACAAATCATTAATCCAGTCATTCCTTTTCCGATTTAGTATAATAGGAAAAAAAGAGAGAAAAGGCGGGATAATGATTGACAACCATTTGTCTAGTCAGACACGGGGAAACCGACTGGAATGCAGCGAAACGAATTCAAGGAAGAACGGATATCCCTTTAAATGAAACCGGAAGATGGCAAGCTGAACAAACTGGACGCTATCTAAAGGATTTTCATTGGGATGTGATCATTTCCAGCCCATTATCAAGGGCAAAAGAAACAGCCCAATTGATTCAACAACATGTTCAGGCACCACTATTGATCATGGACGATTTCATTGAGCGTGACTACGGAGATGCTGAAGGCATGTCGTTTGAAGAACGTCAGAAACGGTTTCCAGATAAACAATACCCAAACATGGAACCACTAACTGACATGCAAAACCGAATGCTAGAAGGCATTCAAACATTACATGCTTCTTACCCAAATCAGAAAATATTGATTGTGGCTCATGGGGCTGCCATTCATGCACTGCTTAGCGCTATTGCCGACGAACATGTAGGTCTTCGAGAGACAAAACTTGAGAATGCCTGCTTAAACCATATCGAATGGTTAGATGGTAAATGGGAGCTCCGTGAGTTCAACGTGGTCAGTCATTTCACTCAAACTTCACCTTCTTAACAAAAAGAACCTGTCTCAGAACAGGTTCTTTTTTGATGTCAGAAACGTTTATGAAATAATGTTTTTTTATATCGAAATTTGAGATAGAAGATAGACTTATATACCCATTTTAGAGCATATTGAATTTCAATAGTTTGTCACAAAATCAGCCATAAGAAAAAAGGCACTCTTCTTATTTAACAGAAAATCACCTATTTTCACAAATAAACATATTTTAACATCTTTACCAAGTGACTTAATTCCTTAATTTCCGCTAGGACTTTCATGAATTTTTAGGCCTATTCTTATTTGCCCAATTCCCTTAGACTGAAAATACAGAATAATCAAACGCATCAATCATATAGACTAGCGATGATTATTCTGAAATAAGAAAAAGGGATGTGTAGAGTGCGTGAAAAAGAAAAATGTGATGACAAGTGTTTTATTGGCTGTCCCCCTTCTCTTCTCTGCTGGATTTGGTGGCTCAATGGCAAATGCTGAGACCATCTCAAAGACAGAGAGCGAAAAAAGTTTCATCGTTGGCTTCAAAGCTTCTGCCACCACAAACAGCGCCAAAAAACAGGCTGTGACTCAGAATGGTGGAAAAGTAGAAAAGCAATATCGACTCATCAATGCAGCACAAGTAAAAATGTCTGAACAAGCCGCTAAAAAACTCGAAAACGACCCTAGCATTGCTTATGTAGAAGAAGACCACAAAGCAGAAGCATATGCACAAACCGTTCCTTATGGTATCCCTCAAATCAAAGCTCCAGCAGTACACGCACAAGGCTATAAAGGTGCTAATGTCAAAGTAGCAGTCCTTGATACTGGAATCCACGCTGCACACCCTGACTTAAATGTTGCCGGCGGTGCCAGCTTCGTCCCTTCAGAACCAAATGCCACTCAAGATTTTCAATCACACGGAACTCACGTAGCAGGTACCATTGCAGCCCTTGATAACTCCATTGGTGTTCTAGGTGTCGCACCAAATGCCTCCTTATTTGCCGTCAAAGTGCTAGATCGTAATGGTGATGGTCAATATAGCTGGATTATTAGCGGGATTGAATGGGCTGTAGCCAATAACATGGATGTCATCAATATGAGTTTAGGTGGGGCAACTGGTTCAACTGCACTTAAAAATGCGGTTGACACAGCCAACAATCGCGGAGTCGTTGTTGTTGCCGCTGCAGGTAATTCAGGTTCTAATGGTTCGACAAGCACTGTCGGCTACCCAGCAAAATATGACTCTACCATTGCGGTTGCTAATGTGAACAGCAACAATGTGAGAAATACATCTTCTAGCGCAGGACCAGAATTAAATGTTTCAGCACCAGGTACATCCATCTTAAGTACAGTACCAAGCAGTGGGTATACATCTTATACAGGTACCTCCATGGCATCTCCTCATGTAGCAGGCGCTGCAGCGCTTATTCTTTCTAAGTATCCAAATCTATCTCCTACACAAGTTCGTCAGCGTTTAGAAAATACGGCGACACCGATTGGTACGTCATTCTACTATGGAAAAGGATTAATTAACGCTCAAGCAGCAACTAATTAAATGAAGATGCAAAAAATCCGGCTTATCGCGCCGGATTTTTTGTTTGCTGTTCCTCTTTTTCTGCATACTTTTCCATCTCAATGATTCTCTCCATCATCGTTGGATGCCCGTACCGGAATATTTTGACTAAAAGCGGGGGATGAACTTGAGACAATCCTGACTTTGCAAGTTTTTGAAAAGATGTAACCCCCGCCTCCCCATCCTTTGTGAGATTCAAAGCATACGCGTCAGCGGCTTTTTCTTGATGCCTTGAAACGGCATTTGTAAATGGAGATGCGACAAAAGAAAGCATCGACACAATGATCAAAAGAAGTGGTAGAGCAGCGATATCAGAAGATGTCTTCAGCCGAAAAACAGATCTTCCTCTTTGGTAAAGATAAAAATAAAGACGATGCACTGCATAAAAGCCGGCCAATGACAGCAGTAAATATCCTGCTAAACCGATATAGACATGCTTCATGACATAGTGACCCATTTCATGCGCCATGATAAATAAAATTTCTCGATCTTTTAATTTTTGTAACGTTGTATCCCATAGTACTATACGCTTATTGGCACCAATCCCAGTGACATACGCATTCATTGTGTTTGTTTTCTCAGACATATTCACTTCATATACATGATCTGAAGGAATTTTTGCTTCTTCTGCAAGTGTTAGTATTTTTTCCTCAAGCGCTTTATTCTTTAATGGATAAAAGTCATTGTACAGTGGATCGATGATGACTGGTTGTAAGAAAAAAAGGAATAGAGTAACCGGAATGGTCAAAAACCAGGCATACAGCCACCATAGCTTTCTTCTTTTTTGAATGAGATAAAAAAAGACGATGGCACATACCGCAAGAATCGGATATTGTATCCAAAAATCAAGTGTTTGATCTTTTAACCAGCTTGACGTACTTTGTGCAGAAACCCCGTAATGCAGGGAAAGTTGATAACCAATCCACTTGATTGGTAATGAAATGAGCATGGTGAGAAGCGATAACACAAACACATACACCAGTTTGCACAATATTTGAAAACGAGCGGCAGTCAGACTCCAGTCAGCTATTTTTCTAGAAAATCCTGAGATAAGCAGAAGAAAAAAGACATACCAATCTAACGGTATCGTCATAAAATACAGCAAATGACGCATGCTAGAGTATTGTTCACTGATCACAAGCTCACGGCTTGTCATAAATGTATGCGGATCGGCACTCGTCCCTTTCACACTTTCAGGTACCGATGAATCCCCTATCAAAAACAAATATGTATATATAAAAAGGCCATACAACACATAGGCTAATGTTGCAAGAGCTACCCATTTACGTACTCGCATCTGTCTTCCTCCTTTCCCTCTCTCTATTCTAATCACGTACATTTTTGTTTAGAACCTGTCTCATGTGGCTCCATCATAGCATGCCCTAACTGAAAATGCTTACGTGAAAAAAATGATTATGCTCCTTAAAATCGGAGAAGATAAGCGTAAAACTGTGAGATGGGGAATCAACTTGAAGAAAATCATGGCTGGAATTGCGATATTAGGTCTTTTACTGATCACCTTCTTTTATGTGTTTAGCCGTACGAGTGATATCTTTGATGAGAATCGAGTCGAAACATTATTCCTTTCACCGAAAAACGAATCGATCTCTTATGAAATCAGTGATAAAGATACCGTTGAAGATTTAATCGAAATATTAAATCAAGGCAGGCAAACGAAAAAAGAGCTCAAAAACCCTGACTTTGCTGCAAAAATCATGTTTGGGCAAACACATGGAACATCGTTTCAGCTGTGGACAATGCGATCAAACGTCGTTTTTCTAGTAGATGGAACGTATTATGAACTCAATCCAACACATTCCGATTCTTTTCGAAAACAATTACAAGAAGCCATTCAAAAAGGAGCCTCTACATAAGAGACTCCTTTTTTTATTTACTCTCTTCTGTTTGATATTTCTCCTTAAGTGCTCTTCTTAAAATTTTTCCTGTTGTGTTTTTTGGAATGTCATCTATGAAATGAATGGTGTGGGGCTGCTTATATTTCGCTAAAAATTGTGAACAGTGTGTGATGACGTCATCTTGTGTGATGTGTGCATGTTTCTTAGGGGAAATGTAACAGACAACCGCTTCGCCTGTGTTTGGATCTGGTACACCAATCACGACGGCTTCTGCTACGGCTTCATGTTGATAAAGGACTTCTTCTACTTCTCTTGGGTAGACATTATATCCACCTACAAGAATCATATCTTTTTTCCGATCGACAATATAAATATATCCATCTTCATCTCTTCTCGCTAAATCTCCTGTATACAGCCAGCCGTCTTTTATTGCAGCTTCTGTATCTTCTGGCATTTTATAATACCCTTTCATAATATTCGGTCCTTTCGCAATAAGCTCTCCAACTTCATTTGGACCGACTTCCTCGCCAAGTTCATTCACAATTTTGTTCCTGACATTCATAATATCCGTGCCAACTGAACCTGGTTTTCTTTTACCATCAAGCGGATTAAAAGCTGTGACTGGGGAGGCCTCTGATAAACCGTATCCCTCAAGCACCGTCACACCGAATTTTTTTTCAAAGCCATGCAGTAAAGCGACAGGCATTGAGGCACCACCAGAAATACAAATCCTGACTGACTTCATCGCCTCATCATGTCCCTCTTGGCGATATAAATAGTTATACATTGTCGGAACGCCAACAAATAGCGTGGGGTTTTCTTTTTTCATCATTCGTAATAGCTCTGATGGGCTAAAATGTGGTATCACATACACCGTGGCACCATTGATCAACGGAGCATTCATACAGACAGTTAAGCAAAATACATGGAACATTGGCAAAGCAGCAATGACTTTGTCATCTTCACTGATGGATAAATATTCTGCAATATCTCTTGCGTTTGAATAAAGGTTTGCATGAGTCAACATCGCACCTTTTGGCTTTCCTGTTGTACCTGATGTAAATAAAATGACAGCGGTATCATGAGGTTGAATGGAAGGATGTGTGGTCTCGGGCGCTTGCCCAGACACAAGCTTTCCAAAAAAGATAAGCTGATCAGATACTTCCTTTAAGCTCGATCTGCATGTGGATTCATTTTCTGCACAAATGATGACGCGATCAATGGAAGGAAGTTGTTCATATACTTGCTCATACACTGGTAAAAGACGATCTGGCGCAACAATGCCTTTTACATCACCTGTTGTCAGCATATACCCAATTTCACTAGGTGTATATGTCGGATTGATCGGAACCACCACAAGTCCCGCTTTTAATGCACCGTAAAAAGAAATGACAAAATGTGGTGAGTTCCCTAAAATGAGTGCAAGGTGATCCCCCTTTTGAAACCCTTCGCTGACGATCCCATTTGCAAAATGGTCGATGCTTGTCATCAGCTCTCGATAGGACATTCTGTTTCCCTCAAACACAAGCGCGGTGCTCTCCCCCTTTGTCGTCGCATTCTGCTGAAGATTTTTAAGTAAATCCATTCTCCCACCCCTTACATGTCGTCAATGAATGAATAGCCATTCATTTCATAACCATACATTCCTCCTTTCTATTATAATCGACAACCGAAAACATCCACAAGATCAAATATTCTTTCTATCAAAACAAGCACTGCGTTTTTCTCGCAGTGCTTGCGCGTCCTTTAATAAATCAAATCAAGAAAATCTTCTTTCGATACATTTCCGAAATAATGGCGCATGTCCATATCTTCTAATACGTCACTAATCGTTTTCCGATCATATTGATGTCCGATCAGTTTTTGCTCAATATCCGTAATATCACCTACACCAAAGAAGTCACCGAAGATTTTGCAATCCTGAATGATGCCTTTTTTCACTTCTAGTCGCAAATCAATCGATCCTGCTGCGAAACGCTTAGAATGTTGCATATTGAATTTAGGTGAACGGCCGTAGTTCCATTCCCATTTCTGATAGCGGTCTCGAGAGATCTCATGAATCTTTTCCCAATCTGCTTCTGTCAATTGATATTGAGGAATTTCCCCATTTGTATCAAAGATGTATTTTAAAAGAATGCTTCTAAATTCTTCTGTTGTCATCTTTTGATCCATGAGCTCACTAATATTCGCGACCCTGCTTCTAATTGATTTAATACCTTTTGATTCGATCTTTTCCTTTTTTACATTTAATGCTGAGACGACGTGTTCAATTTCTGAATCAAATAACAGTGTGCCATGGCTGAAAATACGGCCTCTTGTGGCAAACTGGGCATTTCCAGAAATTTTACGTCCTTCCGCCATAATATCATTTCTACCGCTTAATTCAGCTTTCACCCCCAGCTTTTCAAGCGCTTTGATCACTGGCTCTGTGAACTTTTTGAAATTATGAAAACTATCTCCATCATCTTTTGTAATAAAGCTGAAGTTTAAGTTTCCTTTATCATGGTAAACTGCACCGCCGCCAGAGAGACGACGAACGACTTTGATTCCGTTTTCTTCTACATATTTTGTGTTGATTTCTTCTATTGTATTTTGGTTTTTCCCAATAATAATAGACGGCTGGTTAATATAGAAGAGTAAATACGTTTGTTCCGGGTCTAAATATTTTAAGCAATACTCTTCAATTGCTAGATTAATCATTGGGTCATAGTGTTGTTCGTTATCGATAAACAGCATCTCTATCTTCCTTCCTTGTTCCATCTAAGCCCTGAATGGGCAAGCTGTATACTGCCAGTATATAATGCCTGTGCTTCATTGACTAGGTCTTTATGCTGTCCGAAATGAGGCAGGTGTGTGATGATTAGTTCTCCGACATTTGCTTCATTCGCAATCTTCCCGACTTCAGTACTATTCATATGACCTGCAGCGGATCCATCTTGCTCAGCATAAAAGTTACATTCTGCAATGAATAGGTCTGCGTCTTTACTGAATGGAATAAACGCATCCTGATAACTTGAATCTGCTGTATACACGACAACAGCATCATCCGTCTGCACTTTCATCGCATAGCATTCTGCCGGATGAACTGTTTTTAAAAATTCAATGTGAAACGGGCCTATTTGAATTCCTTCTGCTGGTTCATAAGGCATTGCCTTCGTATGTACTTCATCTGAAAGCCTCTGAAAAGCTTCTTGATCACCAGTATGTCCATATATCGTTAGGGGACCACTGCTTTTTCCTAAATGAAAACCCACTAATTTTGCATATTGAAGTGGCCCTATATCTGCAATATGATCGTGATGATAATGTGACAGGATGACAGCATCTAGTTCTTCCACATCAATCCATTGTTGAAGCTTCGAAAGAACGCCGCTCCCGCAATCAACGAGCATCTTGAAACCATCTGACTCAAACAGATAACCCGATGTCGCCTCACCAGCAGCCGGAAACCCTCCGTAACATCCAATCACAGTTAATTTCATGGCAATACTCCCCCTTTACTAAAAACTCTCTTCTTACAATATACCCATTTTTACAAAAAAAAGCATGCTTCCTGCCTATTGTTACAAAACAGATTGACAATTAATTATCTGTTATAATACAATAATAGCAACAAAACGTATTGGAGGATGACAAATGCTAGGAACCATCACTGAGTTTTTTAGAAATTTGCCCTCAAAGAAATGTACAAAATGTGGAAATGATGTAATCGAGCAACACGAGTGTTACGGTAATGAATGTGAGGAATGCTCACAAGTAATTTATCTTAAATAAAGAAAAAAATTGAATAATAAAGCACTTTTTTCCTCCATCGACAGTTGGAGTCAAAAGTGCTTTTTATTTTTTCTGAAAAATAGGTAAAAAGGTAAAACCCTTGATACACAAGCCTTTTTTAGGCTTTTCATATGATGACTTTTAGGGCTGAAGGCACTTTTTATTGACTCCGGACTATATCGAAGGTTCTAAATGTCCATTTTTTCTTACAATTCTGTATTTTCTCACTATAATTTTATCATGGACGAACCTCTTTAATTTTAGTTATACTTTAATTCATATATCAAAACTTCATATGATAGGAATATTCCGTTAATAAATAACTTAGGAGGAAATCTATGAAAAAATTAAAATTTGGATTGGCTACTCAAATCCTAATCGGTCTTATTCTCGGTGTCGTTGTGGGGGCTATCTTCTTTGGCAACACAGGTGTTGAGACGTATTTAAAACCTATTGGAGACTTCTTCTTAAGACTCATTAAGATGATTGTCATACCGATTGTTGTTTCGAGCTTAATTCTAGGTGTTGCCGGTGCGGGTGACGGTAAAAAAGTAGGAAAGCTCGGTTTTAGAACCATTGTTTATTTTGAAATTATCACAACATTTGCGATCATCCTTGGTCTTGTCCTCGCTAACTTTGTACAACCTGGTGCAGGCGTTGACTTTGGAAATACGGAGAAACAGGATATTAGCGAGTATGTTGAAACGGAAAAAGAGCAAAGCAATAAATCCATTGCTGATACGTTCCTGCATATCGTTCCGACGAACTTCTTCCAATCATTGGCGGAAGGTGATTTGCTTGCCATTATTTTCTTTACCGTTCTATTTGCTCTTGGCGTACAAGCCGTTGGAGAACGTGGTAAACCTGTCATCGCCTTCTTTGAAGGTGTCTCACACGCAATGTTCCATGTCGTGAATGTTGTCATGAAGGCTGCACCATTTGGTGTTTTTGCACTCATTGGTGTCACCGTATCAAAATTTGGTCTTGAATCTCTCATTTCACTTGGTAAGCTTGTAGGTCTTGTTTATTTTGCGCTTGCTCTCTTCCTAATCGTTGTATTTGGTATCATAGGAAAGATGATTGGCGTCAACATTTTCCGATTCCTCGCTTACATGAAAGATGAGATACTACTTGCCTTCAGTACATCCAGTTCTGAAACAGTATTACCAAGAGTCATGGATAAAATGGAGCGCATTGGTTGTCCAAAGGGAATTGTCTCGTTTGTTATCCCGATTGGGTATACGTTTAACCTAGACGGATCTGTCTTATACCAAGCCATAGCCGCGCTTTTCCTAGCACAGGTATATGGCATTGACCTCACAATCGTTCAACAGTTGACGCTCGTTCTTGTGCTAATGGTTACTTCAAAAGGAATGGCAGCTGTTCCTGGTACTTCTTTTGTCGTTTTACTTGCCACACTTGGCACGATTGGTGTTCCGGCAGAAGGGCTTGCATTTATTGCAGGTGTTGACCGTATCATGGATATGGCAAGAACCGTTGTCAACTTAACAGGAAATGCACTTGCAGCTGTCGTGATGTCTAAATGGGAAGGACAATATGACGCTGAAAAAGGTCATCGCGTCATGACTGGACAAGATATATCTGAACCAACTCAGCTTTCAAGCTAATTCAAAAATCACCCCGTAATATGGGGTGATTTTTTTATGATGTGATTAATGTCGATTGAATATAATGGTATAGTAAGTTTGCTGTATGAGTAAGTGAATCTTCATGCGTTCGTTCAAATGCATGAGAGGAATCAATGCCGGGACCAATGAGCCCATGAATGATATCATGCCCTGCTCTAATCGCTGCTGAGGCATCGGATCCATAATAAGGATAAATATCAAGACGATAATCAATTTCATTCTCTTCAGCTAATGTCGCTAAATGCTTACGTAGTCCGTAATGATAAGGCCCACTTGAATCTTTGACACAAATAGATACACTGTACTCATCAGTCGATTGTCCGTCCCCAATGGCCCCCATATCTACCGCCAAGTATTCCACTGTTTCTTCAGGGATATTAGAGTTTCCCCCATATCCGATTTCTTCATTATTTGAAATTAAAAAGTGTGTCGTGTGCGGCAAATGGATGTTTTCCGTTTGAATACGATGTATTAAACGCAGCAATAACGCGACACTCGCCTTATCATCTAGATGCCTTGACTTAATGTAACCGGAAGATGTCACTTCCACTCTTGGATCAAACGAAATAAAATCACCTACTTGAATTCCAAGTGCTCTGACATCGTCTGCATTTTGCACCTTTTCATCCAGACGAATCTCCATATTTTCTTGGTTTCGTTTCGCCTTCCCTGCATCCTCATACACATGAACAGATGTTTGATGCATCAAAATCGTTCCACGATATGTACGACCTGTCACAGTCTCAATCTCACAGTACTCGCCTTCAATCGAGTTATATTGAAAGCCTCCAATCAGCGATAAACGAATCCGACCATTTGACTTAATTTCCTTGACCATCGCACCAAGGGTATCAACATGTGCTGTCAGCATTCGGTGCTCTTGATCATTTACGCCTTTGATTGTGGCAATCAATCCGCCTTTGCGATTTCGTTTCGTCTCAATATTCAGATCATGTAAATAACGTTCAACAAAACGGATAACCTTGTCTGTATTCCCTGATGGGCTTGGAATGGATACCAGCTGTTGAATAAGCTGAATGGTCTCTTTTAATTCCGTTGTCATTCGGCAGTTCCTCCTTTGTCAGAAAGCAAATCCTCCATCAATACCTTTTTTAGTCATCTCTTTCAAATATATCGTTTCGGCTGTTACATGTCTAATCATCTGGCAGAAAAAAACCTCTCCCTTTGTAAGAGAGAGGATATATTGATTAAGCTTCGTTTTGTTTCATTTTTCGTATATTCCAAGCAAAGTAGGCTGTTGTTGCTGCCATCATGACAAGTGTGACTGTACCAAGAATCGCTGTTTGCTGCCATAAATAGCTGCTATCCCCACTCGCAATAATCGTTCTAAATCCATTGATTGTATACGTCATCGGCAGAAGATGATGAATCATTTGGAAGAACTTTGGTACTAGCTCTAACGGGAATGTACCAGCACTTGCTGCAAGCTGAAGCACCAATATAATCACCGCGATGAAGCGTCCCGGGTTCCCCATGGTTGTCGCTAGAAGCTGAATAATGGCGAGGAACGTCAAACTGACAAGGATGGCAAAAAGATAGAATTGCCATAGACTCCCGACTTCAAGACCCAGTCCGAAAATAAGCACTGAACTGGCAATCACTGCCTGCAAAATACCGACAAGTAAAAGGACACTATATTTGCTAAAGAACCATTCAAATGCATGCTTCGGGCGCCCTACTGGGTCTTTCATTGGGAATATGACCGTCAACATGAGTGCACCAACAAACAGTCCCATGGATAAGATGTAAGGTGTGAGCCCTGTTCCGTAATTATCAATCTTTTTCACTGTATCATTTTCGGTTTTGACTGGACTGGCAATCATATTGTAATTATCTTCGCCAGCATCAATCTCGCCTGTGTCATCTGCGGCACTTTTCAATTTCTCGGAAAGCTTACCTGTACCACTCTGTAAATCTCCTAATCCTTTATCTAGTGATTTAGAGCCTTCGGCTAGCTTAGATGTGTTGCTTTGGATACTTGTTGAACCACTTTCGAGTTGATCCAATGCTGCATGTAACTGACTTGAGCCATTTGCCAATTGATCCGCACCACTTTTTGCTGTACTTAGCTTTCCATTTGCAGTCTGCAATCCTTCTTGTAATTGACCTTGACCCGTTTGAAGCTTTAAGGCACCTTGATACAGTTTGTTCGTGCCTGTCGTCATTTGGTCAATTGCCTCTTGGATCGCAACGATTGACGTGTAAAGCTGTTCTGTTTTCGCTGGAAGCTGCTTCACTTGCTGTAATTGGGCTTTTGCTGCTGCGACTGTCGATTGAATATCACTCGCATCAGGCAGTTCCTGTAAAGCTAGCAAGCTTTGCTGAAGCCCAGAAAGGTCTGGCAATTCGATCGTAGGTAGGCTTTCAAGCTGTTTCATTGCCGCTTTTTTCTCTTCTTCTGTCATCGAGCTTTGTTGGATCACACTTTTTACTTTTGCATCACGTTGAGAAAGTGCTTCTTTTAAATTGGCTAGCTTTGTATTGAACGTTTTCGCATCTTTTTTTACCTGATCCAATTTTGGTGCCGCTTTTTCAAGTTTCGCCAATTCTGGTGAAGATAGGACCTTCTCTACTGCGGCTATTTGATCTGAAAATGATTGTGCTTTCTTGTTGAGCTGTTCAACACCTGCTGTGAATTGCGGCATTTTAGACGCCAACTGCTCATGCCCTTGCCGGCTTGTGTTTAGCCCTTCGCTCAATGTATCGATCCCTGAGCCAAGCTCTCCAAATTTCTGATCAATGGTTTCATACCCTGTTAAGAGCTGGCCAAGCCCACTATCAAGAGATTGGATCCCTGTGTTGAGTTCACCCATTTTACCCGCGAACTGATGAACACCTTCACTATATGTTAAGGTTCCTTCGGCTAATTTCGCTAAGTTGTCTTTTAACTTTTGACTGCCATCTTTTGCACTTTTTGTTCCATCATCAATTTTCTTCGCACCATCACTTGCTTCATCTAACCCTTTTGCAATGGTTTTGAAGTTATCAAAGATGACCTCTGCGTAATTTTTTGTGACTTCCTTTGAAACCGAATCTTTTAATTTGATGATGGCATTATTCGCAATTTGGGACCCAGCATAATTTGCGCCTGGATTCGTATAATATTTCAAATTCGATTTTTTTGGATGTTTGTCGAGCACTGTACTAGCGTTCTTCGAGAAATCTTTTGGTATTTCCACAATTAAGTAATAATCTTCGTTATTTAATCCGTTTATCGCCTGTTCTTCGCTCTCTATAAAGCGCCATTTGAATTGATCGTTTTTCTTTAATTCTTTTACTAACTCATCGCCAACTTGTAGGGTTTTGCCATCATACTGACTGCCCTCATCCAAGTTCACCACTGCTACAGGCAATTGATCAACCGTTCCATAAGGATCCCAGTAAGCCTTTAAAAAGACCCCACTATAAATCAGTGGAACAAATAAAATGCCGATCACTGAAATCAGTAGTTTTTTGTTGGTCACAATGTCTTTCCATTGTTTCCGAATTAACTCCATTGCTGTATTCCTCCCATAGATGAATGACTAAATTTCAAATTTGGTCATTTACACTTAAAAAAATGATGTTGTTGTAGAAAGCCCTCTTAATACATATAGTTCCAACGCTTCGGCTACCTCTTCTTTCGTTAAAGGAGCATGTCTCTTTTCCCAATCAAAAATAAGAGCAATGTACAATTTCAACATCACAAATGCTGTCAATTCAGGATCACAAGGCTTAATCTCACCTTTATCAACCGCTTCTTTTACTTTTGTTTTCATATAGCGAATGATCATTTGCTCCATCTTTTCGATCATTTCCTTAACAGCTGACGTGCCTAGTTCCGCGTTTTCTTGAAAGATTTTAATGGTCAGTTGGTGGTTCTTACGGAAGTCCAATAAGGCAAAGAGTGCTAAGTGGAGATTTTCCGAGAAACCATTCTTCTCATCAATGGCCTCATCAGCTACTTGCTTCATTTCTACTAAAAGTGATGTGAAAATTTCATCGAACAGTTCTTCTTTATTTTTGAAAAAGGTATAGATGGTGCCTTTTCCAACGTTGGCTAGCTTTGCTACAAGGTCCATCGTTGTCGCTTTATAACCAAACTGGGTAAACGCCCTAGTTGCCCCATCTAAAATCATTTGTTTTCTATCAATACTCATGATCTCACTCCTAAAATGACTATTTGAACGTTTTGGTCATCAAGTACAGGAAGTAATATACCACATCCACTCCTTTAGATGCAACTACTTTCATCCGATGGCTCATTCCATCTTTCTTATCCTATAATGAAGCACAAAAAACCCCCTTCTCATGACCGAAAAGGGAGTTTCTTTTTACGAAAATAGATAGGAGATCGCCTTTGTAACAGCGGCTTTTCCTTGATCAATACAATCAGGAATACCGACACCTTCAAAAGCTGCACCTGTGATATAAATACCAGGATATGATTGCCCAAACGTTTCTCTCATGTTTGAAATCTGTTTCTGATGGCCGACATGATATTGCGGCATACTCGTCTTCCAACGGGTTACTGTCGTCAATTCTGGGTCGGCTTTAATATCCATGATTTTCTTCAAATCTTCAATTACGATACTGACGATTTGATGATCTGACTGCTCCACAATGGATTCGTCACCAGCTTTTCCAACATACGCACGAAGTAACGTTTTTCCTTTAGGGGCGGTATGCGGCCATTTTTTATTCGTCCACGTACATGCCGTAATGGAAAAGTCACTATTTCTTGAAATCACAAAACCCGTGCCATCATATTCATTATGAACATCTTCTTCTTTAAAGCCTAGCGCGACTGTTGCAACAGAAGTTGAGATCATATCATGTAAGTAATCAAGACCTGATTCTTTTGGAAACATGGAATAAGTGGATTGATGCGGTGTGGTGACAATGGCTGAATTCGCTATGAGCGTCTGACCACTATCTAATTGAATACCATAGGCTTCGCCTGTTTTTTCAATTTTTGTGACTTTCGTACCTTTATAAATCGTCGTCCGCTTGAGCTTACTTTCTACTGCTTCAACAAGCGCCTGTAATCCTTGATTAATCGTTTGGAACTGGCCTTGTTTCTTTGCTGTTATTTGCTGTGTTTTTGCATGTTGCTGAGACTTTTTCATTCCAAGTATCAAGCTGCCATGCTGCTGCTCTGTTTGATAAAACTGCGGGAAGGTGGACATTAAGCTAAGCCGGTCAATGTCACCTGCGTAAATACCAGAAAGGAGTGGCTCAATCAAATTTTCAACAACTTCATCACCCACACGTCTTCTAAAGAATTCTCCGAGTGACTGATCCTCTTTTTGTTTGCTTTTTGGCATCACAAAATCCATCGCCGCTCGGGCTTTTCCTGCAAGTGAAAAAAGACCAGTTGTGATAAAGGGACTGATTTGAGTGGGTATCCCCATGACAGCCCCCTTTGGCATTGGATGAAGGGTCTCATTGACTAAGACATACGCTTGCCCTGTTTCATTATTGACGAGCTGATCAGACAGCCCTACATCTTTCGCAAGCTGCGGCCCGCTGACTTTTCTCTCTAAAAATGAATCTGGTCCGCGTTCAATGATATAGCCGTCTTTATATAATGTTTGTATTTTTCCACCTAGCCTAGGACTCGCTTCAATCAGAGAGATGTGAATCGGAAGCCCTTTTTCTTCGACTTCCTTTTCCAAATAGAAAGCGGCGGCCAAACCGGTGATGCCACCGCCAATGATGACAAGGTGTTTTTGATTGTCATGCATATGATCGCCTTCTTTTATATAATTACTTACTTTCGTCAAGCTTCTTCAAAACAACTGTTGCCAGCGCATCAATAAATGCAGGCTTTGCATTTGGCATTTCTGGACGATAGTAAGAAGCACCAATTTCATCTGTCACAACTTTACACTCATAATCATTGTCGTACAGGACTTCAAGATGATCTGCTACAAACCCAACAGGCACATAGACAAACGTTTTATACCCTTTTTGTTCAAATAAGTCCCGGGTTAAGTCTTGTACGTCCGGCCCAAGCCAAGGATCAGGCGTATTGCCTTCACTTTGCCAGCCAATTTCATACTGCTTTACCCCTGCACCTTCTGCGATCATTTTTGCAGATGCTGCAAGCTGATCAGGGTATGGATCTCCTGCAGCAATAATTTTCTCAGGAAGGCTATGGGCAGACACGATAAGCACAGCAGAGTCTCGTTCCTCTTCAGTCATGGATGCATACGTCTCTTTCACCTGTTTCACCCAATAATCTACAAACTTCGGCTCATCATACCAGCTTTCAACAGATGTAATGTTCAGCCCACCTAGCTTTTCTGCTTCATCTTGTGCACGTTTGTTATAAGATTTCACGCTAAATGTTGAGAAATGCGGCGCAAGAACGATACTGACCGCTTCTGTTATGCCATCTTGATGCATTTGAGCTACAGCATCTTCAATGAAGGGCTCGATATGTTTTAAACCGATGTACACATGAAACTCAATGTCATCTTGAATTTCATTCAAATGATCACACAAACCATTTGCCTGCTGTTCTGTGATTTTGGATAAAGGAGAAATGCCGCCAATTGCCTTATACCGATCCTTTAAATCTTGTAGCATATGTGGCTCTGGCTTTCTGCCTCTACGGATATGTGTATAATAACGTTCAATGTCTTCTTCTTTATATGGGGTGCCATACGCCATGACGAGAAGCCCCATTTTCTTTTTTCCCACAACCAACACTCCTTCAGATCATTTGAAATCGTTTAGATGGAAGTTTTTTTATGTTTAGCAGAATACTCGTGAATAAAATCAGTTAGCTTCTTTAACGTATCTGGTGAAACATCTGGGAATACCCCGTGACCTAAGTTAAAGATGTAGTGATCGGATTTCATGCCTTGATCTAAAATGGCTTTGGCCCTTTCTTCAATCACTTCCCAAGGTGCAAGTAAGATTGTTGGATCAAGGTTTCCTTGTAACGTTTTCGTTAAACCTTCTTTTCGCGCTTCGTCCACGCTCATCCGCCAATCAAGTCCAACGACATCAAGAGGGAGATCGTGCCATTCCTTCACAAGGTGACTTGCGCCAACGCCGTACATAATCATTGGTACGTTTTCAGACTTAAGCTCTGTGAAAATACGCTGCATGACCGGCTTAATAAACGTGCGATAATCCGCTTCATTTAGAGCACCCACCCAAGAGTCAAAAATTTGAAATGCGCGAACGCCGGCTTTTACCTGTGCCCGAATGTACGTAATCGTCATATCAGCTAATTTGTTCATTAAAAGCATCCAAGTAGTTGGATCGCTGTACATAAGGCCCTTCGTTTTATGGTAATTTTTCGATGGACCGCCTTCAATCATATAACTTGCCATTGTAAATGGCGCACCTGCGAAACCAATCAGCGGAACATTCAGCTGCTCCGTTGTTAAAAGCTTGATCGTATCTAACACATAAGGCAGATCCTCTTCAGGATTTAGTTCCCCGAGACGTTCGATATCTGCCTTTGTACGGATTGGTGAATCAATGACAGGTCCGATTCCATTTTTTATTTCGACATCCACCCCAATAGCTGGCAGTGGTGTCATAATATCTTTATATAAAATAGCGGCATCTACACCATACTGCTCCACTGGAAGTCTTGTCACGTAAGCACATAGCTCTGGCTGATGCGTAATTTCAAACAGCCCGTATTTTTCCTTCAGCTTCCTGTATTCAGGCTGTGAGCGTCCTGCCTGCCTCATATACCAAACAGGTACATGTTCTGTTTTTTCCCCTTTGCACGCTTTTAAGAACGTGTCGTTAAAAGCTTTAGTTTTTCCCATTACCTTTCATTCCACCTTTCGCCTCACACTCTTCTTGCATAAGGCTCAAACACTGCTTTTACTATACCGTTTTTTCAAGGCACGGTATACTAAAGCGGCTCAATGTTCAAAAACTCGTCGAATATTAACGTCCAAAAACCTCTGGCTTGACATATTCACTGCCTTCGCCTTCCTCTTTCGTCTGAGTATTGTAAGGAACTACCTTATACTGCGCGTCTGTAAATACATTGGCATATGGCATTGAGTACTGGTTTGTGCCTGTGACTGTGTCGATTAACTCTTCACTACCATTGCGCTTTTCATAAATGCGATATTCAACCCGTTTATCTTTCTGCTCGTCCCAAGACAGCTCTAGTGTGAACAAACCTTTTATTTTAAATGCATAATGCCCTTCGAATCCTGTCAGTCCTTCTAAACGGATTGGTGGTTGAAGTTCTTTCACGCCATCTGGTTTCTTAAATGTTTCATTCGTTACTTGTGCTGTCGTTAAAATGTCTTTGAATAGCTGCACAGGGTATTGACTACCACTTGTTAAATAATGACTGTTATCAGTCTTATCATAGCCCATCCAGATCGCGCCAGTTGTACTAGGGGTATATCCCGCAAACCAAGCGTCTTTTGTTGCGCCTTTTACACCCGAATAAGTTGTCGTTCCAGTTTTACCTGCTAAATCTCCAGCATATGAACCACTCTGTGCCGTTCCACCTTTGACTACTTGTTGAAGCATTCTCGTCATGTTCCATGCATTCTGAACACTAAACACACGCTCTTGTTTGGTTGAATTTTTTTCAACGGTTTCACCTTCATCATTCGTGATCTTTTGAATGAAGAAAGGCTCTTTGTACACGCCCTCGTTTGCGAATGTGTGAAAAGCTCCAGCCACCTGTAAAGGAGAGACGCCATGCTCCAAACCGCCAAGTGCGATGGCAAGTCCTTCATCTGAAATCTCTATGCCCATTTGTTCGAGGTACGATTTTGACGTGTCAATGCCAAGCTGGCTGAGTGTCCATACAGCAGCCGTATTCTTACTCTTCATGAGCGCATCAACCATTGTGACCTGTCCTTCGTACTGTCCATCGTAATTCTTTGGTGAATACCCATCAAAGCTTGTCTCTTTGTCTTCAAGCATTGAATATGGTTTGAATTGTTTCTCCTCCATCGCCGGACCATATACCGCAATCGGTTTAAACACAGAACCCGGCTGTCGAATCGCTGTTACTCTATTGTATCCCCTTGACTGATATTCCCGGCCACCAATGGCTGCCTTCACTCCACCTGTTACGTTATCAATAAACACAGCGCTACTTTCAGGCGAACCGCTTTTTCCCGGGAAATAACGGTTGTTTTTCATGGCTTGATAGGCGACTTTTTGCAAATTCAAATCAATTGGAACAGTGATGGTATAACCGCCTTGAAGTAATTGTTCATGTGAAATCGCATACTTAGATTCTGCTTCTTTAATGATGAGATCTACGTAGCTGTCCACCCAAGGAGTGTCTGATTTCTTTTTTAAATGAAGTCCAAGAGTCCTCCCCTTCGCTTCAACTGTTTCTGTTGAAGACAAATAGCCTTGTTCATTCATTAAGTTTAGAATGGTATCTCTTCTTTGTTTATTCTTTTCAGGATGCTGTATAGGTGAATATGTAGATGGTGCTTTTGGCATTGCAGCCAGTGTAGCTCCCTCGCTAACCGTCAAATCCTTTACATCTTTATTAAAATAGTAATTTGCGGCTGCCTGAATACCATATACCCCATGGCCGAAATAAAGCTGATTCAAATACATTTCAAGTAGTTTATCTTTTGAGTAATCTCTTTCCAAATTAATCGCAATAATGACTTCTTTTGTTTTCCGCAGAAACGTTTTATCGTTTGTGAGAAAAATATTTTTTGCGAGTTGTTGGGTGATCGTACTACCACCTTCTACTTTTCCTCCTGCTAAAATATCACGATAAATGGCCCTCAATATGGCTTGTGCGTCAATGCCATGGTGCTCATAAAAGCGCTTGTCCTCTACAGCAACAAAGGCTTTCGCCACTTTATCAGGGACTTCCTTTAAAGACACAGGATCTCGGTTTTCGGAATACATGCTTGTGAGTTCTTTTCCATTCTGATCAATGATTTTAGATGAAGCGTGAAAAACGAGCTTTTTTTCATCTATGACATAATGTCCTAACAGTAAAATGGTCAAATAGCCTATAAATGAAAGCATCAATGTACTGCCTACAATGACTAATGGAATGATTATCTTCTTTTTCTTCAAGTGAGGTCACCTCATTCCTTTATACGGATAGTATGGGATGTTTTGCTTCATAATATGTTTTTTGGATTGACTACCAAAGAATTATATATCATTCTTTTGTTATACTATCAAGCAGGAGGCGATTTGATGAATGTCTATATCACATATGGCACAGAAGATCTTTTGCGAAAAATAGCAAAAAAACATCCTCAAGAACAGATGCTTTTTCTGGTCGGGCCAGAGCAAACGACTCTGTTTCACGAAACAGAGGGGGATACTGTTTTTAAAGCCCCTCATTCATATGATGTCATTTACGCCAAAGGAGAACTTGTCCAATCTGGCTTCGTCACCTTGAACCATATCCCCGTGAAGCTTGAAAGCAGACCTCTTTTTGAAGCCACCTTTCAGAATAAAACAAACAGATCTGAACATCAACGCGGTTTTCAAGCACTTCGTGTGTTAAGACCAAAGACGTCTACAGAGGTATATCTCATATTAACGCTTTGGGAATCAGAAGAATCGTTTCAACACTTTCAAAAATCAGATGCCTACGTTCAGCCACAAGAAGATACAGGCTCGATCTTCTCTCGCCCTGCCTATCTCACAGCTTACCATGTTGTCACAGACAATTAAGAAAGTGCTGCTTGTAGCACTTCTTTTTTCATTTAAAAAAGCCCAATGACTGGGCTCTCCGTTTGACATATTCATTTCAGCTCGTACCGATGAATGATCGGCTGTAGCACATAAAAACTCAACAAGATCCACCCTAATAAAAATGGCCACTTTATGATTGGTGCAGCTCCGTTTAATTGAATAAGTAAAATGAGGAGCGGAATCAAACAGATGATCAGTAATACCATCTTTGACGCAAATGTCTCTTTGATTTGGTGCTGACAGCTTGGACATACCATCATTCTTGTGTGAGATAAATGTAACTTTTCAATGAACGAAAATGCTTTCAAACAATGTGGACAACTTCCCAAGCACCCATTCCCCCTTTCACACTTCTTCTCAAGCGAATATCATCATGCTGACTCCTTCTGTTGAAATATTCTAATAATTCCCATACAATCATGTAAAGAGCACGAAGGAGGTCTCAATCTATGACAATATCTACGTTACAAGAAAGCATCAATGATCGTCTTGATGAACAATATGAGGAAATGGTTGAAATTAGACGCCATCTTCATCAGAATCCAGAACTTTCTTTTCAAGAAGTCGAAACCGCCGCTTATATTGCAAATTACTATCAAGCATTACATATTCCTACACGTACACATGTTGGCGGGAACGGCGTACTAGCTTTTATTGAAGGCGCTGCACCAGGACCGACCATTGCCCTCAGAGCTGATTTTGACGCACTTCCGATTCATGACGAAAAGGATGTGCCTTACCGTTCTACAAAGCCGGGTGTGATGCATGCATGTGGACATGATGGACACACAGCAACGCTACTCGTATTAGCTAAAGTCCTACATGCACATCGTGATCAATTAAAAGGGAAGATTGTTCTCATTCATCAGCACGCTGAAGAATATGCGCCAGGTGGCGCAAAACCGATGATTGAAGACGGCTGCTTAGAAGGGGTTGATGTCATTTTTGGCACGCACCTCTGGTCATCAGAGCCGTGTGGTGCGATTCTGTATAAAAGCGGGAACTTCATGGCAGCTGCCGATCGATTCTCTATTCAGGTACATGGAAAAGGCGGTCACGGCGCACAGCCCCACTTGACGAAGGACGCGGTACTCATCGGCTCACAAATTGTCGCCAACCTACAACAAGTCGTGGCTCGCAAAGTCAATCCCATTGATTCAGCCGTTGTGTCTGTTGGTGGGTTTGTCGCAGAAAATGCTTTTAATGTCATTGCTGATTCAGCTACATTAACGGGTACAGCCCGATCCTTTGAGGAAAATGCGAGGCTTACCATTGAACGTGAAATCGAACAGGTGGTGAAAGGGATTTGCCAAATGCATGACGCATCTTACACGTATGAATATGTGCGAGGTTACCCTGCTGTTAAAAATCACCCTAAGCCAACGGAATACATCGCGCACATCGCACAACAAACTGAGGGCGTGACAGAAGTCAAAGAAGCTGAGACCCAAATGGGCGGGGAAGATTTTGCTTACTACCTACAGCATGTCCCTGGTACATTCTTCTACACGGGTGCCATGCCGGAAAACAGCCATGATGTGTATCCACATCATCATCCGAAATTCGATATAAACGAAAAGGCCATGCCTATCGCAGCGAAAGTTCTAGCGCATGCTGTCATTTCATATGAAAAATAAAGAAGCCACTGACCATCAGGGCTTCACGAATTAAGACACATTGCAATATGTACTCACTACTTCGATGCTCGTCATCATAAGCAAGCTCTAAAGCAGAGCTTGCTTGTTCAGTTTAATGTGATGTGATCCCGACTTTTTCAACCTTGTCTTTCTTTTCTGATGACCAACCGTATATGACAACGTGAGGTTGATTTTTCATTTTCACATACGTTTCATAGGGAAAGCGCCCACCAAGAAAAAAATTGTATTTCACTTGTACCCATTCAACGTCTAATTCGGTATGACCGCTCTTTGAAATCTTCCACATCGTCGCTTGCAATAAATCTTCTCGCTCAGTCATAGAACCATTCGCTACATATTGATACACGGAAAAACAAGTCACAACAGAAAGTAAAAACACAATACTCCATAACGATATTCTCTTCAACCTGTACCTCTTCCTGATGAAATGAGTGGCGTGTTCGACGGGAGAGCGAACCCCCACGCTTGCTGCATCTCTCTCATGTTTATCTCATTTTCTTTAATCGACCTTGTACATATGGTTTGAATAGAACAAGCACAAATGCCAACGAAACAAGTAGTGCCAGTCCGCTCGCTTTCCATCCTCCTGCTGGTAGTAATGAAGCGCTAAGGAGAATGGATTGAATGATGAGCACGTTTCGAACAAGGACGAAAAAGCTTCGATCCTTTTCTTGCTGTGAAACTGGATACAGTGCCTGTAAGGATAGATGGGCAAAATGCTTCGTTAAAGGGACAAGCTGTACCCCTGTAATAAACACAGTAAATAATACAAGGAGCGCACCGATCCAGTCTGTTGCGCCTGTATACAATATAATCAGCACAAACACGAGCGTTAATCTGATAACAAGACCAAAATAGTCATTGGAACGTAAAAATGCTCTCACATACATGTAGGAGAATGTTTTCCGCTGCTCATAAGGAACGAATTGCAAGACCCAGTCCATGTACACTCTTCTTTTCACTTGTTTCTTTAAATGAGGCACATCCGTAAATAGATTCGCCAAACGATAAAAACGCTGTTTTCGTTTGAGTTCATCCGAAATATGCAATTCCCATTGAAACGGCTGTTTTTTCACCGCATTTGTTAAATAAATCAGATAACCGGCATATAAAACATAAAGTACGATTGCAAACACATAAGCTGCCTGTAAAACGGTATAAACTAAAAGCGTATTCAAAACAAAACGAAATATCGCATCCAACCATCGCACGTTTTTTCCTTGAAAATACGTGACCCTCCATTGAATCGCTGTATTCAACCCCTTGATGAGAATCATTTGCGCCAAGATGAGAACATAAAGCATGAGATCTCCTGAACTCACCGCAATGTAAAGGGGAAGCGCAATAATAGCAGCAGCCACCAATGGAAATAGTTGCGTGATAAAACTAAAATTAAAGGCTTGTTTTAAATAGGGCTCCATTTTCCCTTCAAGTGGAAGCATAAAAACCAAATCTGCTTCTTTTATCAACGTCCTGACATAGGAACTCGTCAAAATAAAAGCGAAAACAACAGCCATCACCCAGTAAGAAGGAAATTGGGCTGGAATGTTCTTTAACCATTGGCTGTACCAGCTTGCCCCGCCCGCAAGGAAAAAGATGAGCACAATGACAAGATGATCATTGAACATATATTTCATATATTTTCTTGTTTCCTGTACATATTCCTCTAATCGAGATTTCCAAATGGTTAGTGTCGATTTACTCATAGCTTTCTTCCTTTGTTAATTCTAAATAAAGGTCATCAAGAGTTGCATCTCTCATGTTGAATTGCTCTCTTAATTCTGTCAGAGTACCTTTTGCTCTGATTTCCCCCTCATGCAAAATAATAAAGGAATCGCAGTAACGTTCAGCTGTCGCCAAAATATGCGTCGACATCAGCACACCTGCTCCATTCTTCTTCGCCGCATTCATTCGGTCCAATAGTGCATTTATCGCAAGAGGATCCAGCCCTAAAAACGGTTCATCAATGATATAGAGCTCTGGTTCAACAAGGAATGCACACATAATCATCACTTTCTGCTTCATTCCTTTAGAAAAATGGGCAGGAAACCATTTCAGCCGCTTTTCCATACGAAATTCTTTCAGTAATGAAGGTAACCGCTCTTCTAATTGTTCTTTTGATAATCCATAAGCCATCGCCGTCAGCTCTAAATGCTCTTTTAATGTTAACTCATCATACAAGACAGGTGTTTCTGGAATAAATGTAAATTGCGAACGATACGCCTCTTGATCTTCCTGGAGTGTGCGACCATTCAGTTCAATGACACCTTTATGCGGCTTCATTAATCCGATGATATGGCGGATGGTTGTACTTTTCCCCGCTCCATTTAAGCCAATGAGGCCAACAATTTGATTTCTTTCCAACTCAAATGAAATATTTTTTAGAACGGGATTTTTCGTATAGCCACCCGTTACATCTTTTACTGTTAAAAGGGACATGGGTTCGTTCCTTTCTTTCTTTTTTCCTTTATAGTACCAAAAACAAAAGGTAATTTGAAATGTTTACCTATAGAGAAGGCATGAATAAAAAATAGGCGTCTTGGTTATCATATTGAATGTAGAGGAAATGATCTTGATGACCAATACGTAAATGAGGTGTTTGTTAAAGGCAAAGTACCGCATGACAAGTTGGTTTTTCATCGAAAAACCTTAGCTTCTGTTTTGCTTCACTGATTCTTGATTTTTGTGTCCTATACGTTTGTATATGACAAACCAAAACGTCAAATGAGGTGTTTACGGCAGAAATAGTAGGCATATGAATTTTTTATTCCAGTGAATAAAGAATTCAAAAAGGCATTTCAAATGAAATCCATCAGACATTTCTTCTGCAAGAGCAGGATGAGCGATCAAAGGAGTTCGCTTGTCCTGTTTTCTTTTTTGTCTCTTTTTATGATACGATAAAAGGAAAAATGATAAGGAGTGACATGGCGTGAGCGACTGTATTTTTTGCAAAATCATTGATGGAGACATTCCATGTGCCAAAGTTTACGAAGACGAGCATGTATTGGCTTTTCTTGATATTAGTCAAGTGACAAAAGGACATACCCTTGTAATTCCGAAAGTACATAAAGAAAACATTTACGACATGACACCAGATGTGTCCAATCATTACTTCCAAGCGATTCCTCGAATTGCAAGAGCCATCAAACAAGAATTTGAACCGATCGGCATGAACCTTCTCAATAACAACGGTGAAAAAGCCGGTCAATCGGTTTTCCATTACCATATGCATTTGATTCCTCGTTATGGAAAAGGGGATGGCTTTGGCGCTGTATGGAAATCACATCAAGATCAATATACACAAGAGGATTTAGCAGACATTTCCTCCTCTATCTCCAAACGACTGACCTCATCTTAAAAGATGGGGTTTTTCCTTTTTTACAAGACACCTTTTTCTGGTAAACATCACGCTCATTCAATGAATAGTAAGATATTTAGGACGATTCAAATTTTTTATCCAAATGCCTTAAATTTGTGATAGGATGGTTTTATCTTTTGATCCATTAACGCGAGAAATAGGGAGAGATTGTGATGAAGCGAACGACGAATTTTAATGCTGGTCCGGCTGCATTGCCGCTTGAAGTGCTTCAAAAAGCACAGGAAGAACTTGTTGATTTTAAACAAACTGGAATGTCTGTCATGGAGCTGTCTCATCGGAGCGGTGAATATGAAGAAGTGCACAATCGAGCAAAGTCACTTTTAATTGAGCTGATGGACATCCCTGAAGATTATGAGGTTCTCTTTTTGCAAGGCGGAGCCAGTCTTCAATTTGCGATGATTCCAATGAACTTCTTACATGAGGGAGAGACCGCTCACTTCATTCAAACAGGCGCATGGTCAGAAAAAGCCCTTTCTGAAGCAAAAAAGATTGGTCAGACATCTGTGTTTTCCTCAAGTGAAGATGACAACTATTCATATATTCCAGAAGTAGATCCTTCTGCATTAACCGATGGTGCTTATCTGCATATCACATCGAACAATACAATCTTCGGCACACAGTGGAAAACGTTCCCTACCACTTCATTGCCCCTGATTGCTGACATGTCCAGTGATATTCTAAGCAAAAAAATAGACGTTTCTTCGTTTGATTTGATTTATGCTGGTGCACAAAAGAATCTAGGTCCTTCTGGTATCACCATTGTGATTGCACGCAAACATTTATTAGCGAAAGAAAATAGCCGTACACCAAACATATTAAAATATTCAACACACGCAAAGGCAAACTCGCTATATCACACACCACCAACTTTTGCGATTTACATGCTATCCCTTGTTCTTGAGCATGTGAAAAAGATGGGCGGCGTAGAAGCTGCTGAAGCGCGCAATGAACAAAAAGCTGCCGTTTTATATGAGACGATCGATCAAAGCGGTGGTTTTTACAAAGGACACGCTCGCGCAGACAGCCGTTCTCATATGAACGTCACGTTTACGCTTCGTGATGATGCTTTGACCGCATCATTTATCGAGAAGGCAAAACAAGAACAAATGGTTGGACTTGCTGGTCATCGTTCTGTTGGCGGGTGCAGAGCGTCTATATACAATGCCGTTTCTCTAGAAAGTTGCCAAAAGCTTGCCGACTTTATGAAAAAGTTCCAGCAAGAAAATGAGTGAAAAAGCGTTTCTATTCTCATAGAAATTTGATATAATAACGTGAAATATAAGTGATGACTCTTGCAATAAATGATCAGCCATATTATTGGAGAGTCCGATAAGAGCTTAGCAGAGGAGAGCATAGAGATGAAAACAAAAGAATTAGTGATTATGTCATTGCTTGCAGCAATGGGAGCCGTTTTGCATACCATTTTCCCGCCCATTTTCTTCGGGATGAAACCTGATATGATGCTAGTCATGATGTTTTTAAGCATCATCCTTTTTCCAAAGGTACAGCATGTTGTCGTTATCGCCCTTGTCACGGGAGCGATTTCCGCTTTGACAACTGGTTTCCCAGGCGGACAAATTCCAAACATGATAGACAAACCGGTAACTGCCTTTATCTTCTTAGTCCTTTTCTTGGCTTCCCAGAAGATAAAAAACAAAGTGGTTCTGACTGCCGTATTGACACCAATTGGAACCATTATTTCAGGCGTTATTTTCCTATCTGCCGCTTTACTCATCACTGGACTACCAGCTGCATTACCAGCACTTCTTGTAGCTGTCGTTCTACCAGCAACCGTCATTAATACCATCGCCATGGTATTTGTCTTCCCGATTGCACAGTCCATTTTAAAGCGTGCAAGAATGATAGAAGTCGCTTAACAAATAACCGAACCTCTTCATCACATATGAAGAGGTTTTTTTATGCCTTTATATCATGAAAAGGGTCAAGAGCAATATAAGAAGCGAGACCCCTGCACCTGCTGCACAAACAAGCGCCTTTTGCTTTAGTATATGTTTAGGCGGATAGGACCCTGCATACCCAAGTTGTCTTACATAATGAATGGAACCACCGGTGAAAATGACAGTGATACATGTGAAAACGAACAGAAAGACAGACAACCTTCTCCCCTCCCTTTTCTTCAAAAGTATGCTAAAATAAAGCAAGCTATGTATGGAAGTTCCATGAAGTTGAACTGATGTTCAGACAGAGAAGATGCACATGTGTAAAATTTGACTAGAGGTGATTTGAATGGCTAGTGGACGTTCTTTATTGACAGGATTATTTGTAGGCGGTCTCCTCGGAGGTGCGGCAGTGCTTCTGACGACTCCCTCTTCTGGCAGAGATGTACGCGGAAAAGTAAAAGACGGCTATGAGAAACTCGAGGATACACTGACGAGACTTAAAAGAGATGGACGAGCTTTAAAAGAGCAAATTGTAGAAACAGCAAAAGAAAGCGCCGACGTGATCAAAGAAGTTGGGACGGAATTACAGTCTTCTATTCAACAATGGCGCGAGGAAATCAAACCTCATCAACAAGACTTGCAAAAGGAAATTCAGGAGATTGAGGAAAAACTCAAACAACTGGAGAAAACCTTACAAAACTAATAGACTCAAAAAATATTCGCTTACAAAAGTGTGCAGGGTGCGTATCCTGCACTTTTTTTGTTGAAAAAGGTGATTTTGTCAATGTTTTTCATGTCTTTTTAAAAATCTTGAATTTTCAGCTTTATTAATCTTTATTTTATTGGCATAATAGAATTACAAGAAAAAGAGAAGTAGGTGAAATGGATGAATCATTCGGAACAGCCTTTCGATGTAAAAGAAGCACTTTTATTCAGTCAAAGAATGGCTCAATTGAGCAAGGCTCTTTGGAAATCCATTGAAAAAGACTGGCAGCAGTGGATCAAACCGTATAACCTAAATATCAATGAACATCATATTTTGTGGATTGCGTACCAATTAAAAGGAGCTTCAATATCAGAAATTGCAAAATTTGGCGTCATGCACGTATCAACCGCATTTAATTTCTCTAAAAAACTGGAGGAAAGAGGATTTTTGAAATTCTCTAAAAAATTAAATGACAAACGCAATACGTACATTGAACTAACGCCAAAAGGCGAAGAGACATTCCATCAACTACTTGAAGATTATGATCCGGCCAGAACTGGCATTGTCAAAGGCGCACAGCCGCTTCATGACATTTACGGAAAATTCCCTGAAATTATAGAAATGATGTGTATTATCCGAAACATTTATGGCGAAGACTTTATGGAGATTTTTGAGAAATCGTTTTCAAACATTGAGAAAGACTTTTTAGAAGAACGAGGAAAAGTAACAAAAAAACTTGAAGACCATGAGGGATCAGATGAAGCAGAAGAAGTCAAATTGGCTAGATCAAATCAAATTGTTTAATGATCTTTATAAATTCATTCATTAATGGCTGAAATAGCCCTTGATCATGCAAAGCGAAAATAGTCTCATGTACATCTAGCTTCTCGATTAACTGTCCCGCAAATAGCGCAAGGAGATTGTCAAACATGACATAGCCTTGTGCTTTTTGTTTGTCCATTTCGTCTGACAACTCCGCACAAATACGCTCAATGTCCTTCGCCTCTTCTCTCGTTACACGCTGGCGAATCAAAAGCGCATAATATGGATACTGGCTCATATCTGTCGTTGTCAATAATAACTCCATATAATATTCAAGCTGATTCAATCGTTCCTCAATGCCCATGTCCGTTCCCTCTTTCTCTTAGTCTTTCTATTTTAGCCGAAATGACTCATTGACGAAAGAGACGAAGCTCCCTCTTTAGACTTTTTTTCTTGAAAAGTCCTAAGTTTCCTCTCTTTTCCCCATATGATTCGAACATTTTATTTTTTTTCATCAAAACCATTGATTTTTATCCTAAGGAAGAGTAAATTATCTTGAGATATTCAATTAGTATGTTGAGATTGGAAGGATGAAAAATGAATTGTTGGAAGACCATTAATCTTGAAAGGGATTATGGTTATACGAGAATGATGATTTCAGCAATAAGTCTTACGATACTCTTTTTTATTTTGGCTTTTTTATCTTTTCAACTGACTCACCCTCATACGAGACTAAGTAGTCACAACGCACCGCTTTTTGTCGTGCTGTTATTTGTGACATTGCTTGTCCATCGTGTGGTACACCTGATTCCAGTGATGAAGAGCAAGAAGAAAATGATGTTATTTAAGCGAAATTGTTGGCAACATGTACCTAAGAAGGTCATGCTTTACTCACTGCTTAGCCCGTTTTGTGTGATCACACCGATGTATTTGGTGTTAGGTATTATGTTTCCGATGTATGCACACTATTTTATCATCATCTCAAGTATTCATGCAGGCTACTGTTTGCCTGACTTTTTATTTGCTAGAAAACTACTAAAAGCACCAAAATCCTGTATCATCAATCAAGCCCAAGATGAGTTTGATATTTTGATCGATCATACCTCCTCATCATGAGGATTTTAGAGTCAACTTCTATCTTTTTCATAAAAAATTTGGTAATGTAGTATGGAATAGCATAGAGAGGGGGGATCTCCGATAATTTTATTTTACTTTATTATCTTTGCTGCGTTTATTGTCTATTCAATAAATCGGCTTACCAATACATTATGCCTTGTCAGAGAGATTCCTGAAGAACGGCAAGATAAGGTGTTCCGCTTTATCAATGTATCCATACTGATCTTACTCATCTCATCATTTGTTGAAATTACCATAACTGTATAAGATCAAAGCAAAAGCTGCCAGGTTGAGGGCAGCTTTTTGTATACTTTTTTGTTAGTAAATCCAAGATGCACCGATAATGATCAATAAGATGAATAATACGACGACTAGTGCAAAACCGCCAGCAAATACTTCTCCTCCCATGTAAAACACCTCCTGCCAGTTCTTCCTCTGTTCTAAGCACAGTGTATGCAGAAATACTGAAAACGTTTAGGCACGTGTCATCGTTTTAAAAAAAGAACCGCTCGCACATAAGGCAAAGCGGCTCCCTTCTGTTACAGCGATTTAATTAGTAAAGATATGCTGCCCCAACGATGATCAGCAAAATGAATAGCACGACCAACAAAGCAAACCCATTAGAATATCCTGCTCCCATATCATTCAGCCTCCTTTTTGTGATCAATATATATGTATGTCGCGCGCAAAAATTTGACTAGACGAATGCCCTCTCGTTTGCAATTCTTTTTACAGCATGTCACAATATGTTATGATACAAGCAATGATAAATAAATTGGAAAGATTAGGAGTGTTTTTTGAATGAAAAAAATGGCTTTAGCAGCTGTAACAGCAGTAAGTGTTTTAACTCTTGGCGCATGCAGTAGTGGTGATAAAGAAGTCATCGCAACGACAAAATCAGGAGATGTCACAAAAGAAGAACTTTACACAACGCTGAAGAAACAAGCGGGTGGAGATGCGCTGAATCTACTTGTTCAACAAAAGGTACTTGATGACAAATACAAAGTATCAGATAAAGAAATCGACCAGAAGATGAAAGAATACGAAAAAACGCTTGGAGAAGATGGTTTAAAACGACTTCAAGACCAATATGGAAAAGATTTCATTAAAGATCAAGTGAAGTATGAGCTGCTGACACAAAAAGCTGCCAAAGCTAACATCAAAATCACAGACAAAGAAGTAAAAGCTTACTATGACGACCTAAAAGGGAAAATCCGTGCGAGCCATATTTTAGTTGCGGATAAGAAGACCGCTGATGAGGTTGAAAAGAAGTTAGATAAAGGTGAAAAATGGGAAGACCTAGTGTCTGAATATTCAACTGATACTGCATCAGCAGCACAAGGCGGCGATGTAGGCTGGTTTGCAAAAGAAGGCCAAATGGATGAGAATTTCAGCGAAGCTGCTTTTAAACTTAAAGTGAATGAAGTTAGCAGTCCAGTGAAATCACAGTTCGGCTACCATATTATTAAGAAAACCGAAGAACGCGGTAAATATGACGACATGAAAGCTGACTTGAAAAAAGAACTACTTTCACAAAAGCAAACAGACTCAACTGAAATTCAGTCAGTTCTTAACGATTTGGTGAAAGAAGCCGATGTGAAAGTAAAAGACAAAGAGTTACAAGATACGTTCAAAGAAACAAATCAACAAACACCAACGAATCAAAACCAATAATGCATAAAACAACCCACTACATCAATTGTAGTGGGTTGTTGGAATGAATGAATTCAAGCAATGGAATGGTTCTCATGTTTCCCCGCTGGTTCCTGTGACCTTTCCATTTGTTGCTTTTGACGTCTACGTTCTCGCTCTTGCTCCATTCGTTCAATGAAAATTTCTCCTTCTTTTTCAATAAAGGAATGATCGATTTTCTGCTCCTCTTTTGCCGTCGTCATCAATTTATACGCACAGAAAATAATGCCAATGATACACGCATACACCCACCATGGAAAAAACAACATTGATCAAACGCCTCCTTTTATCAAAACCTCTTCCTCTTGCCTTTTGTTATATGCTTATGCAAAAAGAAGACAAGTTATGAAAAAAACGCCCGTAATGATACGGACGTAGGCATTCTTATTCACCATGAAAGGTTGGTTTATAAAATGAACGGTTCTCTAGTGCAAAAATACGCTCTGTGTATTCTCCCGGTTTCACATGCACAAGCGCACGGTCCATCATGTTCATTTTTGCATCAAGGTTATCGATATAATGGAGAATTTCAGCTTCCTTCACCATTGGCGGTTTAGGACTCCCCCACTCACCTTTACCATGATGACTTAGCACCATGTGTTGTAATATCAAGATTTCTTCCGAATCGATGCCTAGCTCTTCAGCCGCCTTCGCAATTTCGGTCACCATAATGGAGATATGTCCAATTAAGTTTCCTTCTACTGTATATGTCGTGGATACTGGACCCGATAGCTCTTTGACTTTACCAAGGTCATGTAAAATAATCCCTGAATATAGTAGATCGCGATCAAGTGATGGATACAGGTCAACAATTGATTTGGCCAAGTGTAGCATAGACACCACATGATAGGCGAGGCCAGAAACAAACTCGTGGTGATTTTTTGTCGCTGCAGGATAATCAGCAAATTCCTGTCCATATTTCTTCAGTAAATGTCTCGTGACACGTTGTATATTTGGATTTTTCATATCAAAAATATATTGCATAATTGTATCCATCATATCGTGTTTTGGAATTGGAGCTGTTTCGAGAAAGTCATCGATTTTAATTTGTTCATTTTCAGCAACAGGGCGTATATTCCTAAGCTTCAGCTGGTTTCTACCGCGATAATGATGAATATCACCGACTACCTTCACAATGGTTTGTGGGGCGTATGTGAGTTCATCATTTTGCTTGGCATCCCATAGCTTCGCCTCAATATCTCCACTTTGATCTTGAAGAATTAACGTGAGAAATGGTTTGCCATTACTTGCAATCCCTTTTGTAGATGATTTAATTAATAAATGCAGGTCAACTTGTTCACCAACATCATAGGTCATGATCCCTTTAGCCATTCAATAAATGCTCCTTCCGTGTTTCTGCTCATATTAGTATAACACAAGTCATTATTTGTCAATCATTCAACTGCCAAGCTCGTAATCTGACTATCTGATGCCGCTAGCTTCATGTGATCGTGACAGGTGAAATAAAACAATTGGGTTTCAGACTGAGTCAGGTGATTCATCATCCCAAGCACTCTCCCTAGACGCACTTGATCAAAATGGACAAAACTGTCATCCATCATGAATGGCAACTGACATTCTTGTTGATGGGACATGGCCAGCGCAAAACGAATCGCAAGGTAAATTTGCTCACATGTTGCCTGAGAAAGCTCCTCTGGATGGAATATTCGCCCATCTGTTTTTTTCACGATCAGCCGATCATCTTCTTTCGAAAACAAAATCGCTTCATATCGATCATTTGTTAGAGGCTGAATGAAGCCGGATGCCGTTTGAAGTAAAGCGGGTAGCTTCGTTTCTTTATGCACATTCATTTTTTCATGAATGACAGATCGTACAAGCTGAATGGCTGCCCATTTTTTCGCAAGCTCTTTCGTATGCTCCTGTTCGACTGCGAGTTGGTGGGTTACATCAGACACTGTTCCCGACGCCTCAATCTGTCTAATCTCCAATGTCAGTTCTGCTAAACGGTTTTGGCTCTCCTCAATTTTCATTTGGAGGTCCTTTAGATGCTCTTTCGCTTGTTCACTCTTATTCTCAAGAATATGTAATCCATGATTGACCACCCATTCCTCTTCAAGACCTTCACCATGTCGGTGTAATTCTTGATTCAACTGCTGTAAATCCTGTAGCTTCTTTCGGTATTCTTTGAATGAGTGAGCCAGCACATGGTAATCTTCCTTTGATTCTGCTCCTACTTGACGAAAAAGCTCGTTCATTTCTTTTTCGTAATAAGTGATTTCTCCTTCTAACGTAGCCAGCTGCTGCTCCACATGCTGTATGGATACGTTCAATGCTTGACATTCCTTCTCTCTCCTTGCCTCATCCTTTAAGATCTCTTGGAAGGCTGAGATCGTCTCTTGTATCGTTCCTTCATTTTGTTTGAGTTGCTTACACAACATCAAAACCCTTTTCTCAAAAAACGATAACTGTTCGGTGAGCTCGCCCATTTCGCAGACAAGCCGTTCATAAGCCGCTGTGTTCATTTTTAATTGCTTCAAGACATGAAAGGCTTCTAAGAGATAGGATGGCTCTGTAGACAAGCCTAGATGCCTTTTCATTTCTTCTACCTGTTGCTGTACAGGTTCCAATTCTTGCTCCCAGTCTTCGTACTGGCGGATCATTCTTTCGTACAGAAGTTCTTTTTGCCTCACAACCGTTTCAGCTGAAACCATCTGTATTTGAAAAGAATCTAGATTGTCGTCATCACCCTGTCTCATTTGAGCCGGTTTCACCAATGAATAAAGGGTCATCAACATAAATATGGAAAAACCGGCAAACAGCAATGTCACCCACCACGTTGCTAACATGAATAAAACAAGCATAAACACCGCATCAAACACGATGACAAGCGGGAACAACCATGTTCTTCGAGGTTGTTTTCCTTTTGTTCTAGTCCCTCTGCGATCTTCCCCAACTTGCTGCACAGGAGTTCGTTCCTTTAATCCTTTTAATGTCGCTTCCGCTTCTTCTAGTTCATGTCTTGCATAATCAAAGCGTTCATCGAGCTGAGCCTTCCGCTCCATTAAACGAACGTATTGGCCAACAGTCTCCTTTAATTGCCACTCATAATCAAGTGAATCGTCCATTTGATTTAGCTTCATTGAGTGATTCCACTTCAGCTTAGATGTCGCTTCGTCTATTTTTTGTTTGAGGGAATGACTTTCTGCCTCGCCCTCTTTTAAACGTTGTGACACACGTTGTGCTTCAGCAAATTCATCCATCACACGCTTTATCTCTCTGTGCGTTTCTCTGTCATACAGTGGTTGTGATTGTGCTAGCGTGGTGTAAAGTTGTTCTAATTTTTGATGCAAAGCCGTTAATTGAGCTTTTTGAGGATGTAGATGCGACTCTAACTTATCAAGCTCATGTTCTGTTTCTTGTCTAAATCGTTTGACCCGTTCTGGATAACGTGCCAATTCTTTTTTTAATTGCGTCTTTTCTTCTATTTTTGGAAAAAGTCGAATCTGTTCCGTTAATTGGGCAATTTCTTTTTCTAGTCGTTTCGCTTCTTGTTGAAGCTGTTCGATTTTTTCTGTTATTTGGGTCTGTTCTTGCCTCTTTTCAGCATAACGTCCTTCGACCACTTTGGCTTGCTTGAGCCGTCCATCTAGCTCTTTTAAACGATCAAGCTGCTGATTTAATTCAGGTTTACGACCATTCGGTTTAAATAGGAGTTCTTGCTGTTTTAATAACCGGCTATCCATCTTAGAAGCCGCATCTGATCCAAACAAGCTTGAAAAGAGTAAAAACTCCCCAATCTGATCTTGGTTTAAAGCTTGTACATTTTGTAGCCCAAACACATCAAATGAATACACCGATTGAAACATTCTGCGATCTGTTCCTTTTAAAACAGTATGTAGAAAGGATTCGTCTTTCACTTCCCCATTTGAAAGCGTCACCTGTGCTTGACCACCTAAATCGGTTGTTCTTTCAATATGAATGATCCCTAGTTCACGATGTGAACAGGTCAGAGAGCCACCATAAAAAGAACTTTGTTTGGACTTGTACATATTGTTTTTAGGAAAACCAAATAACATGGATTCAATAAATGCCTTTAATGTCGTTTTCCCCGATTCATTCAAACCATAAACTAGCTGAAAACCATCTTCAGAAAAATGAAAGGTTCGATTGGAAAATTTCCCAAACTTCACAATATGGAGTGAGCGTATTTTCATCATGTGTCTCCTTTTCTCACAATTGCTTCAATTGCTCTGTTAGCAACCTTCGTGCCTCTTCTTTCATATCCGCTTCGTCCTCTTTCGTGAAGGCTTTTCCTAATTTTCGATAGATTGGATGACGTTTCATCGGTGAAAGGAGCTCTTCAAATGCATCAAAATCAGCAATTTCTGACGTCAGTTCTTCCAAAAAGGGGTCTTTTGAAAAAGAGGTCTCTTCTTCTGTTCGACGATCAATAGACATGACCCAGATGAAATTCTCTTCGTCTTCTTCCTGGTCATGAAGGACGGTGATAAGCTCCTCCAGTACCTCTTGACTCGTTTCTACAAAGTAATCAGGTGCATGCCCAGTCAGTACGACCTTCACAAAATGGGGTAGCCCCTGCTCCCTTAAGTCATTCAGCCGATTTTCCACAAGGGTGATTAAATCCGTCATATGTAAGGTATGGGTAATGTCGAGGGTGACTGTTTCAAAATGGACATCTGCACAACGATGAAACTCTGCTGTCTCAGAGTGTTCTGTGAGTTGAACCAAATAACAGCCTTTCTCTCCGGTTTCTTTTATATGCCTCCCTTGTAAATTACCAGGATAGATAATAAATGGTTCCTTGTGCAATATGGCTCTTTTATGAATATGGCCTAAAGCCCAATAACTCATATCCTTCGCTATTAGCTGATGAAGCTGAAACGGGGCATACGCATCGTGTCCTTCTTGTCCCGCAAGTGTACCGTGAAGCATCGCAATATGATAGGGGGCATCTGTTTCTTTCGAGTAATGAGGTGTCATATTTTCATAGACAGCCCGTTCTTTATAGCTAAATCCATAAATACTTGCGACAAGCCGCTCCCCTCTATTATACGATTGCACACTTGGCATACTGGTCGAGAAAACGTGGACATTCTCCGGCCACTCGATTGGTGTCCACTCACCGCCTAAATGATCATGATTCCCATAAATCATAAAGACCTGAATCCCATTTTGTTGTAATCGAAGAAATTGATTTCTTAGGAAAAGCTGTGCTTTCAGACTGCGATTCGATTCATCAAATATATCACCGCTTAACAGCACAAAATCTACCTCGCGATCAATGGCAAGATCGAACATGTTTTTGGCACTTTGAAACGTACTTTCTTTCAACCGTTTCAACATTTGGTTTGGTAACTTCGACATTCCCGCAAACGGACTATCCAAATGAAGGTCTGCGGCATGTATAAACGTTAACTTAGTCAAAGGTCTATCTCCTTGTCCGATACTGTAATTGTCCATATTTTATCATGCCATTTATACGAATGCACGTTCTATCACACTTGATTCCGAAAAAGAAATTTTTTTGATTAAAAAAGAGGTTTTGGCTCATTCTTTGTGTAAGTAGATTAAAAAACAAAGAGAGGAAGAGAAGGGATGGAGAAAACATACTTTTTGACCGTATTTGATCAATCAGGTGAAACCCTTTTAAATGAGAAAATATCCACTGATAGTGATGAAAAGGCAAAAAAATTAGGAGAGAATCGCTTGATCGAACTCAAGTACATGAAGCACTCTCACCGCCTCGTCAATGATGCCGGCAAGCTTCTTTTATTTCAACGCTAAAAAAGCCGGCTTTTTGCCGGCTTCACGATTGATTACACCTGTTCGAAGACAGGACGTCTTTTTTCTAAAAAGGCTTGGATCCCTTCTTTGTGATCATGACTTTTCCTAAGCCTTGCCTGTGCTGCGCGCTCTTTTTGAAGAAACGATAACAACTGTGATTCTGATTGTTGGAAATAGATCATCTTTGTTTCAACAAATGCTTGAAGCGGCATGTTGAGAAATGGTTTCACACACGTTGTCTGATATGTATCAATGTCTTCATGAAACACACCGTCTGCCAGACGAAGCTCAAGCGCCTCTTCAGCCGATAGCTTTTTTCCGCTCCAAATTAAGTGCTTGGCCGTTTGTTCACTAACTCTTTTCGCTAATAAAAAATGGCCGCCACCATCTGGAATTAATCCTATGCCATTAAAATTCATCGCCAGCTTTGCATCTTGATGCATGAACAGATAATCACAGCTTAAGGCAAAGCTAAACGCAAGACCAGCCGCTGCACCATGGACAAGCGCAATGGTCACTTTTTTCATACGAGCAAGAGAAAGCGTAATATCCTCAATCAGATTCATGACATGGTGAAAATCCTCTTCACGATCTTGGTTCATCATCATCCCAATATCCCCACCTGCTGAGAACCCTTTCCCCATACCTTTTATCACGACGATTCTCGCACTGCTTTCAGCTGCTTGATCACATGCCTCTTTCAGTTCAATAAACATATCTGCATGAAATGCATTATACGCTTCCGGTCTATTGAAAGCGATTTCAAAAATCTCCCCATTTAACTGACAATTGATGTATGTCATCAATCATCCCCCCTTTTTCATTTGACCTCATGACTACTTCCTCGTACTACTCCGTAAACCCTTTCTAAAAATGAAAAAAACACTGCAAAATTGCAGTGTTTAGACGCGAGACACAAATAATGATTCGAGGAATTCAATCTTCTCTTCCGTATAATGCACATAGCGATCATTATAAGACTTTGGATCTTTTGGATTGGCATATTGCGTAATTTTCCCAGTACGGTGATCAATAAATTTACTCGCTGCACCGCACCCAATCCCAATGATTGTCTGAACTTCTTCCATAATAATGATGTTATATAAACTTTCTTGCCCATCTAATGAATACCCGACATTTTCGAGATTCCCGAGGATGTTTTTTTGTCTATATAAATAATATGGATAATATTGATGTTCTTTCGTCCATGTGACCGCTTCGTCCATCATTCGTGTGATTTCTTCTCGATCTGCGACTTGGTACTTCTCCTTATTCCGCGTCATTTCAGAAGCTCTTTTAAACGAGAGTGTATGCACGGTCAATGATTCAGGTTTGAGCTCTTCAGTTTGCTGTAAGGAATGTTGAAATTCCTTTAACCCTTCCCCTGGCAAACCAATAATTAAGTCCATGTTAATATTGTTCATTCCGTACTGCCTTGACAGATGATACTTCTCAATGGTTTCTTCCACACTATGATGACGCCCAATGGCTTTGAGCGTTTCGTTTTCATATGATTGTGGGTTGATACTGATTCGATCAATGTTGTAGCGGTTTAACACTTCAAGCTTTTCAGGCGTAATGGTATCAGGTCGACCTGCTTCGACCGTGATTTCACGAATGTGTTTGACATCTGGAAAAGAACGATACATTTCTTCATACAGCAAGTCCATTTCCTCCGCTGTAATACTTGTTGGCGTTCCTCCACCAAAATAAACAGTCGTCACTTTCACATTGTGTTCTTTTAACCAAGCCCCCACTTTTTGCATCTCATAATGCAGGCCAAAGAGAAACGTCCCCACTCTGCCGGCTTGTCCTTTTATCGCATAAGCTGGAAACGTACAGTAAGCACATTTCGTCGGGCAAAAAGGAATGCCAATATAAATACTGACTTCCTGTTGAAGTTGATACAGATCCGGAATCGCTTGAAGCTGGCGATCAACAATTTCTTGCATCAAATTGATTTTTTCATCATGAATCAAATAATCTCTTTTTAACGCCGCATGTGCCTTTTCCTTCGTCATACCTTCTCTTAACATCTTATGAAGCAATTTCGTCGGGCGAATCCCAGTGAGAATCCCCCACTTTTGCGTCATCCCTGTATAATCCTGAAGCAGGTGTAAATAAACAGGAAGCACCGTGTTTTTGATTTGCTTCCATCGCTCTTTATCATTCAAACCTTTTGGCAATTCCCGTGAAAATTGACTATTTATCTCTGTTCCATCGATATGACCAGTCGCCTCCACGATTCCACGTTCTTCTTTCCAACGAAAGATCATCACAAGGTCTTCATCCTGTTCGTTTGAATCGAACAGCACTTGACTCTCTTCTTCAAATAAATTAGCTATATTGACAAGCGGGCGGTGAAATCGTTCATCCGACAGCCCTTTAATTAAAATTCGCATTGTATCACCTTTATGTTCAAACTTGTTTCATTTTACAGAATTCATCAAGGAAAAGCAATGAAGGGAATAAGAGCAGGCCCTGCGATTCCTTCATCGACAGGGCCTGCACCAGCTTATCGTTTAATATCAAATTGATGTAAGAAACCTTCCCTTTGCTGCATCCTAAAGTACTCTTTAATCATATATGCAACCCCTTGTTCATCGTTAGAGCGTGTCACCCAATCAGCTTTACGCTTGACTGAATGAGGAGCATTCCCCATCGCGACGCCTAACCCAGCGAGTTCTAGCATTGGGATATCATCTGTTCCGTGGCCGATAACGACCGTATCTTCTAAAGTAAAACCAAGTTCAGAAGCTAAAAGAGAGAGGCCTGCTTCCTTTGAAACCCCTTTACAGACGATATTTAATTTTTCACCACTCATTTTAATCAGGTCAACTGATGGAAATGCTTGTTGGATCGTATGGTAAATCTCTTGTTGAAGCGACTCCGTCGAATATACTTCAATGACGGGTGTACTGACCGGTTCATCCATCAGCATATCACTTAACGATTCAACAAACTGTACTGGATAGAAGATCGGATCAGACGGATGGATCAATGTCTTTCCCATGAGTTGAGTTTGTGTTTTTTTCCGATTACCGATCGAGAACTTTTCATGAAGTAAACGTATATTACAATCAAAGCTTTCAAGAATTTGCACAAGATTAAATGTTTTATCTTCCGTTAATTTTTTCACATGAAGTGGTTCATCGAGCGTATTCGCGATAAAAGCACCACTATGCGTCACAAGTGTTGAAGATGATATCTTCAACGCCTTGGCAATTTTTTGCGCTGATCGAAAATGACGATTGGTAACGAGCGTCACGTATACCCCTTTTTTCTTTACATATTCCACAGCTTCCTTTGTAGCGGAATGGATCTTTCCATTGCTACGAAGTAAAGTCCCATCTATATTGAGTGCGAGTAGTTTTTTTGACACTGAGGCATCCCCCTTCTTGATGACTGTCCTTACGATGAGGATATGCCCTAACTAGTCGCTTTAGAACATGCAGTTGATGCTTGTGCTTCTTGATCCATCTATCAGATAAATAAAAAAAGCCTACCCCTAGGCTTTTTTTTATGTATGGTTTGGATGCGTAACAATAGAGGAATGAAGCTCCCCATAATCCCCTTTATCTTTCATACACCAAAGCATTGCTTTTATCAGATCCCCTTATGCTTTGTGTTTCTCCCTGAAGGCTTCTCTCTTCTCTGGCTACTCCCCGTAAATCCCAAGTGAAACGCACCCAACGAATCATAAAAGCACTAATTGAAAGCACTTTCAATTAGTATTATCGCAGAATTAAACCGCTTCGACAACCCTTTTTTTGAAGATATTCACGGCTTATGTTGAATGAGAAAAAGGGCGAATGCTATCGCCCTTTTCATTAATTTTCTTCTGTATTTCCGTAAAGCTCTTCAAGTGGCTTCATGATAATTTTATTTAATTCACCAATCAGCATACTGACTCGTTGTTCAGCTTCCATTAATTGAGAGATTTTATCGTGTTGCTGAACAAGTGCAACTGTTTTTTGCGCTTGCTCCACTTCTTCTTGTGTAATCTCTTGACCAGTCATTTGTTTTTGTTGAAGGTTTACTTGAATGTCACGGAAGTTCTCAAACATTCTTTTAGAGGATTCATCCTCGTTGACCTCATCATATAGCCTTCTTAAAGTTGAATATTCATCGCTATGACGCAGTGCTTTTTCAAGGTCATATGCAACATCATAAAGATTTACAGACATGTTATGTCTCCCTTCTATCCTTTATCACCGATGCGATCGGCGGACACCACTACACTATAACAAACTATGGCTTTCGTTTCACATATATACAATGAATTTCATCAAAATTTTCCTTCGTTGCATCAGATAAGCGTGACGAAAATGGCTTGAATGGCACCAATCAAACCGCCTAAAAAGCCGCCTAAAAACGTAATCATCTTAAGCTCTTTATTGGAAATACTCACGACAAGTTCTTCCATTTTTTCAAGCGGGAAGAGTTCAATTTGCTCACGAATGATGTCTTCAAATTGAAGTTTTGACAGCAATCCTTCTAACGCATTCGATGCCGCTTTGATTCCTTGATCAATCAGTTCTGGTACAACATGTGTTTTAAGATCTTCTGACACCGCACTCACATAAAATCCAACCGGCTTGTCTAACATCGGCTTTGTAGAGAAATATGTGTGCAACTGTTTTTTCACATGAAAGAGATGTTCCTTCACATTCCACTTTTCATCAAGGGCATGAAGTGATAACTGCTTCACCTTGTCCCATTCTTGATCGAGTAAATCTGTTAAAAACTTTTTTGTTTCTGGGTTTTTCAAGAACTTGATGATTTCAGGGTGTACACGGTCAATTAAACTTGAATTCCCTAGAAACATCTGAATCATACTGCCAAACATTCCTCGTTCTTTTAAGAAATCATCAATCATATTGCCAAGCCTTGCTTTTCCTTCCTCACTTTCAAAGTAATGAATACCTCTCGTTAACATATAATCTGCTACATCTGGTATTTTTGACGAGAGTTTGAGCTCTAGTTCATGAGGAAGCAATGCTGATAATGATTGTTGATCATGCTTTTCAAGTAAGGAATGGAGCTTCTGATCTGACCACCTCTGAAGCCATTCATCTGTTTGAACGTCAACTTGCGTTAGTCCGAATGTCTCTAAAAAGGAAGCAACGGACACCTCCATATGAGCACCCTTGTCGATATATTGATGAACGGTGTTTACGATCTCTTTCTTTGCTTCTGATGATTCAATTTTTTTTTGAATGCCAGCAGGTGTGAGCAGATGTTCCATCACCATGATTCCCACTTGCTTGGCTACTTCATCTCTTCTTTTAGGGATAAGACCCGGCGTAAATGGGAGCTTCATCCCAAATAAATAGTATGGTTTATACGGACGGAAAAGCATTTTTATCGCAAGATGATTTGTTGCTGCGCCTATGATTGCTCCTATTACAATCATGAAGATAAACGTTGTGAGTATATCCAAAATAGTCATCTACCTTTCAAAAAATCCCCAAATATGATGTTTTTTTATCTATTCGTATTATAGTTGTTGTCTAGATCTCAAGCAAATGAGGCTTGATCAAGCATATGTGATGAGTCCTTTCAATGACAATTTCGTATTCATCACACCATGCTTTTCCTATGCTCGGTTCATCAGATAAGATACAATGAAACCAAGTGTAAAATTGTTCCCTTTTTGTCGCGTTATTTCATTGTTTCAACAATAATCGCAAGGAGGCAGTGATGATATGATTTCTCATTTTCAATGGAAACCACTTTTTAAAAAAGCACAATTGCCTGGATGGAAAATATCCTTTTTTCACAATGGTGCACATTATGAAGGCATCTACCACAAATCAGGTGATATTGAATGGGGTTCACCCCTTCCCCCCCACGAAGTCGAACCTAGCTTAAAAGAAGAAATCCACGAATTAATGTTATTCCATGTCTATGATTAAACTGTTTAAGGAGCCTCGCCATGTTAGAAAAGTTAAAACTTGCATACGGTGAATATTTCATCAGCAAACCGACTAATGACAAACACATTCAATGGTATCAAACGGATGAAGGCGACATATTCGGAATAGACAAAACGAAGCTATCATCACGTGAAATCCTTCTTCTCAATTCATTCCTTACACCCATTGATAGATCTCATCAGCAGGAAACAGAAGATGAACAGAATTGGTACAATTATCTGTTTGAAAAAAAACCACTCACCGTAGACGCTTCCGTCCGTGTTCACTATTTCAAAATGGAACACCAAGCAGAACAAAGGCACCAAATAAAAGAGGCTGTTAGCAGCAGCCTCGAACGCACTCATTTCATTTGGACAAGTGCTGATACAGCCATGCTCATTCAAACAAACGCTACATCAGAAAATGCGGAATTAGATCAACTGAATGATCTGTCTCAAGCCATCACGTCTGATTTTTTAACCGATTGTATTTTTTTTCAAGGTCAGTTGCATTTACCAAACGAACACTTACGAGTGAAATTGTTGCAAGAACAGCAGCTCTTTTTATGGCTCATTCAACAGGGGAAGCTGAGATCATCTGTTACAACCTTTTATCATTGTCTGCCATCTCTCATTCGTTATGATCCGCTTGTCATGATTGACGCAATATCAGACGCCTTTCAAAACGCAGTATCTGATCGAGAAATGACTCACACCCTCATGACGTATATGCAATGTAATTTAAACGCAACACAAACGGCAAAAGCATTATATGTTCATCGAAATAGCCTTCAATATCGAATTGATAAATTTATTGAACGTACAGGCTTGGATGTCCGTCATTTTCCAGAAGCTTCGGCAGCTTATTTCATGATGAGTCTTCTTGATTTGTCATAACACATGGTCACAGTAGCACCCTGCCCAAAAAAGCAAATCAGATGTTGTGCATGTTGTCCATTTACAGTCTTTTGCCTATTTTATACACTTTACTTACAAGTGAAGCGCTTTCAAAAATAAAGGGATGGGAGGGTATCATCAATGGCAGAAATGATGCTCAATCAAATTTATAAAGTATATGACAATAAGGTAACAGCAGTCGATAACTTTAATCTACATATAGAGGATAAAGAATTTATTGTGTTTGTCGGTCCATCAGGGTGCGGTAAATCCACGACCCTTCGAATGATTGCCGGGCTTGAGGAAATTTCACAAGGGGACTTTTTATTAGACGGGAAACGAATGAACGACGTAGCACCGAAGGACCGCGATATTGCGATGGTGTTCCAAAATTATGCGTTATACCCTCATATGAACGTGTACGATAATATGGCCTTTGGATTAAAGCTACGAAAGTTTCCGAAAGCGGAAATTGATGAACGGGTTCGGAATGCGGCAAAAATTTTAGGGCTTGAACAATATTTAGATAGAAAACCAAAAGCACTATCAGGCGGACAAAGACAACGTGTTGCACTAGGCAGAGCGATTGTGAGAGATGCAAAAGTCTTTCTTTTAGATGAGCCATTGTCGAACCTTGATGCAAAGTTACGTGTTCAAATGCGTGCTGAAATCTCAAAGCTCCACCAGCGCCTGCAAACGACTTTCATTTATGTTACGCACGATCAGACTGAAGCAATGACCATGGCGACTCGCCTTGTGGTCATGAAAGACGGCTTTATCCAGCAAGTAGGTGCACCGAAGGATGTCTATGAGAATCCTCATAATGTCTTTGTTGGTGGGTTCATTGGATCTCCTGCCATGAACTTCTTTACAGGGAAACTATCTGACGGTGCAATTGCTGTTGGACAAACGCACATTCGTGTACCAGAAGGAAAAATGAAGGTCCTGCGGAGTCAAGGCTATATCGGAAAGGATGTCATCCTTGGCATTCGTCCCGAGGATTTCCATGATGAACCTGTCTTTTTGGAGGCATCTGAAGGGACAAAAATTGTGGCAAATGTAGAAGTAGCTGAACTCATGGGAGCAGAAACGATGCTTTATTCTTCTCTTGATGGTCAATCCTTTATTGCACGTGTTGATGCCCGTACACATGTTCAAGCTGGCCAGTCTTTACCGCTTGCCATCGATATGAATAAAGCTCACTTCTTCGATGCTGATAGTGAGGAACGCATTCGCTCAGCTGAATAATAGAAATCGCCCGACCATCACTCCTTTTGAGTGATGGTTTTTTCATGAAAAGAAAGGTGTCAACACAACATTTACCATGTTCTTTTTTCGTATGTTTTCTTTTGAATCAACCATAATATTTAGTACAAAGCGGGGATTACATTGGGTTACGCCAAGTGGCAAATGACTTGATCATTTCGCTGGTGCGATTCCAGCAAACCCAACCATAAACCAAATCATAATGATAAAGGAGATTCTCATCATGGCAAATTCTAATAGTTCAAATCAATTACTCGTTCCAGGAGCAGAGCAAGCAATCGATCAAATGAAATACGAAATCGCTTCTGAGTTTGGTGTAAACCTTGGGGCAGAAACAACATCTCGTGCAAACGGGTCAGTTGGTGGAGAAATCACAAAACGTCTTGTGTCTTACGCTCAGCAAAACCTTGGCGGAACAAACGCTTAATTTTATATCTGGTTAATAGGAGGCACCTCTTATGGTGTCTTCTTTTTTTGTTTTGATGCTTCACCAAATCCCTTTCTGTTCATATGATGATGACATGAGAAAGGGGCGTATCGTGTTGGACATCATGACTGGTCTAAATGTTGAACTCATCCAATTTGTTGGTCTGTCTTTATTATGTGAATATGCATATAATATTCAATCCTTTCACCTTTATAAAAAAAGCATGTCATAAATTTGTACCATTTTTTATCCTTTTCACTTATAGTATGTAGTGGAGGGATAGAACAGATGAAAATAGCTCTATTCGGTGCACATGGACGTGTAGGACAAGCATTTCTTCGTTTCGTTCAAGTAGATGATCGGTACATGGTCCGTTCATTGATTCGAACAAAACGTGAAGGTATGCTAGAAGGCATGTTTCAAGTCACCGGTAATTCAAGAAATCAAGAGGATGTGCTTGAGACCATAAAAGGTTCGGATATTGTAGTAAGTTGTCTGTCAACAGACGGCGATGACACCTTATCTGTTTCGATGGAGCATATCGTCCAAGCCATGCAGCAAACTGGTACAACAAGAATTATTACGATTGGCACTGCAGGTATCCTTAAAGCAAGGCAACAGCCAGAACTTTATCGCTTTGAAACAAATGAATCGAGGCGAACGACTACCCGTGCAGCTAAAGAACATGCCAAAGCGTTTGAAACCCTTCAAGCGACTGATCTAGATTGGACATTGATCTGTCCAACCTACTTACCAGATGGAGAAGTGACACGGTCATATCGCTATGAAAAAGACTTTCTCCCTATAGATGGAAAGAAAATTTCAGTTGAAGATACCGCACACTTTTTATATCAACAGTTAAATTCGAAGGAGTTCGTACAACAACGAGTCGGCATCGCTTATTAACGATAAGCCAACGCACATCTATCACAAACAAAAAGTCGAGCTGATTCAATCGGTCGACTTCTTACATGTGTAGATGTAACAAAGAGGCTCTCTCAATAGATAGAGCCTCTTCTCACTTTAAGTGCTAGCAACCGCACCCTTTTGCAGTTCGTACATTTGTGCATACAGCCCGTCTTGTTGCATGAGCTGTTCATGATCGCCTCGCTCGACAATTTCCCCCTTCTCTAATACCAAAATCATATCGGACTTCTTAATCGTAGAGAGTCGATGTGCGATGACAAAGGTTGTTCGTCCTTCTTTGACAACGTCAAGCGCTCGCTGAATGATGGCTTCTGTTTCTGTATCGATATTGGCGGTCGCTTCATCTAAAATTAAGATCGCTGGATCATACGCTAACGCGCGGGCAAATGAAATCAATTGACGTTCCCCAGAGGAGAGCGTACTTCCCTTTTCAACGACTGGCTCATCAAACCCTAGCGGTAAGTGTTTCAATAAGTCTGTTGCCCCGACTTGCTTGAGAGACGTTTCAATCGTTTCCCTGCTCATTTCTTCATTCCCGAGACTGACATTCGATGCAATCGTTCCAGAGAATAAATACGGATCTTGCAGGACAATCCCCATTTGCTTGCGTAACGTTTGTCGTGACTTTAGATTAATACTTTCCCCATCAATGAGAATATCCCCCTGCTGGATATCATAAAAGCGTAGTAGTACATTCATGATTGAGCTTTTTCCAGAGCCTGTATGCCCAACTAGCGCGATGGTTTGACCTTTTTTTGCTTCAAATGAAATGTTCTTTAAGACGTTTTTCCCTTCTTGATAAGCAAACGTCACATCTTGAAATACAACGTGCCCTTCTATTTTCTCATCAGCAGGCTCCTCCACTTTTGTACCTGACTCATCTAATAAACGAAAGACCCTTTCAGCGGAAACCCTTGCTAATTCCAATCGTGAAAATTGATTCACGATGCCTGTAATCGGCTGAAACAATCGATTTAAATAATCAACAAACGCATAGAGCACCCCGATTGACACAATGCCTGACGCACTTAACGAGGCACCGCCAAAATACCAAATAAGCGCAACATACGCTAAATTACGAAGCAGGCTAACCAAGTTATGTGAAAGGAGCGAATTTAAATGAAGCATCTTTCGCTTATATTGATAGTGCTGATGATTCAGTTCATCAAATTCCTCTTTCGTTGCTTTTTCATGACGAAATGCTTGAATAATCGTCATCCCTTGAATCGCTTCATTTAGCTTGGCGTTGATTTCACTAATGATGGAGCGAATACGGTGATTATACACTGATGCAAACTTCCGATAGGTCAGCGACCATATGAAAATAATCGGCACAGCGACTAAACAAATGAGTGCCAGCTTCACATTTAATAAAAACATGGCGATGTAGATTCCAACCATGTAAATGGCACTTGTCACAAAATTAGCGAGTACCGTCACATATAAATCACGAATGGTTTCTGTGTCATTCGTAATCCGTGCAACCACTTTCCCAGCAGGCAAATTATCAAAATACTGGATTGGCAACGTTTGAATGTGTTCAAACACGTCTACTCTCATTTTTTGAATAATCCGATTCGCAATTCGCTGGAGCAAATAATGTTGCCCATATTGAAAGAAAATCGCAATGATCAGTAGACCTAGATAAAACAGTACAAGCTGAACCAAACCACTGATTTCTGGTTGATAAAAAGCAAAAATCTCTTCTTTCGATAAACGCTGTACATCATAGGTTTGACGCTCGTTCCCATTTTCAATGGTGAGCTGATCTCCCGATATCGATCGATTGCCATCAAAACGAATTGGCTCCTCAACCAAATAGTAGGCAAATCCGACCTGCATGACATTGATTTGATTTCCAGCTTCACTTTCACTCTTGAATCGATCACTTCGGATATACTCTTTTCCTTGATAATGAACGGTTTCATCTGTCTGTTCATTTACTTCAACATACGGTTTTTCTACGCCTAGAATATGATCATCAATCATTTTCTTTCCGATAAAAGGCCCTGTTAATTCAGCCCCCACCGCAATGATGAGAAAGATTAAGGCGATGGATAGTATTTTTTTATAAAGGAGTGCATAGGCAAGGAGTCTTCTTCCTGTTGTCATGCCCCATCCCCTCCTTCCAGCCTGTTTTCCAGCTGCTGACGTAGAAATTGTTCTTTGTACCATCCTTCTTGCTGAATGAGTTCTTGATGCGTTCCTTTTTGGACGATTCGCCCTTCCTCCATCACGAGAATGAGATCCGCATGCACAACAGCTGATAGGCGATGTGTTGTGATAAACGTCGTTTTCCCTTGTCGATTTTGCCTTAAATTCTTTAAAATAGCGGTTTCCGTTTTTGCATCAACGGCTGATAACGAATCATCTAAAATCAAAATGTCCGGATCAATTAGTAAAGCACGGGCAATGGAAATCCGCTGCTTCTGTCCACCTGACAGCGCCACACCTTTTTCCCCAACCATGGTTTCCAATCCTTCTGACAACAAGTGTAAATCCTTTTCAAAGTAAGCGTCTTTGATCGCCTCTTCTAATTCACTTTGCTTCGCATTCATATGACCAAAACGCATATTCTCTTCTACACTTTTCGAGAAAAGGATATGGTCTTGTGGTACATAACCAATCCATTGAAATAACTGATCCATTGAAATGTCTTGAATCGGAACACCTGATAACAGGATTTGACCATCACCTGTTGGATACTGGCGCAAGAGCTGTTTCACGATGGTTGTTTTGCCGCTCCCCGTTTTTCCTGTGATGCCAATCGTTTGCCCTTTTCGAACGGTAAAGGACACATCGATTAAATTGTCTTTAGAGGAGGTTGGATATCTGAACGTAACATGATCAAATTGAATATCACCGGGCTCTTGTAACGTTTTTGGCTCGGCAGCATCTGTTACATCTGGCTTGTAGCTGAGGGTATGATTTAACCGATCTAACGATGCACTACCCCTTTGCATAATATTAATCAACTCACCAATCGCAAACATCGGCCAGATCATCATGCCAAGATATACGTTAAATGCGACAAGTTCACCAATGGTTAAATCACTTTGGAACACAAGATAAGCTCCGTAGCCAATCCCAATTAAATAACTGATCCCAACAAGCAGCTTCACGGTCGGCTCAAATAATGAATCTACCGTCGCCACACGCATGTTTTTTCGAAACACATCCTCCGTCATTTGACGAAAGCGTGCAACATCCTGCTTTTCTTGCACAAATGAGCGGATGACCCGAACACCTGCGACTGATTCCAACACCCGATCGTTCATATCACCAAATGCATCTTGAGCCACTGTAAAGCGCTCATGAATCTTACTGCCATAAAATGCGATCAAGATCGCCATCAGCGGCATCGGGATAATAGACATCAAGGTTAATTTCCAGCTAATCGTCAGTCCCATCGTCAAAAAGATCATGAGCATATATGCAGTGGAATCAACCAACGTTAGCACACCAAAGCCTGTTGTTAAGGCAACAGCATTCAAATCATTTGTCCCTAATGCCATTAAGTTGCCGGTTTTTTTCTTTTCATAAAAGGTAGGGGTCATTTTAAGTAAATGACGCATGAGTTTTCCCCGCATCACACGCTCCATCACATTTGCTCCGCCAAATAACTGATACATCCATACATACGTGAGCGTGTACACGATAACGCCAAGTACACAAAAGATGGTCACATAAAACACTAAACTAGATGTTGTAAATTGACCGGAACGAATGTCGTCAACTGCCTGCCCAAGATATCTAGGTGGCAGCATTTCAAGTACATTCACAATGAGGAGAAAGGTAATGGCGATGGTGTACCTCCGCCATTCTTTTTTAAAGAACCAGCTTAATTTACCGAATACTGAAAACATGTTTGTCGCTCCTTTTAAAGCTAGCCGCTTTCTATTTTTTCCTGGCTCTCACTTTGATTACGTTTCTGTGCTTTTGTCATTTGTCTCGCTTTGGGCATGTTCACATGCTTCCACTCCTCTACTTTGTATTTTGCTGACACCATTTCTTTATTTCGAGATTCGAAATGTCATCAACAAAAAAAGAGGCGACCAGTTGTCTGGTACGCCTCTTTTTTACATGATAAAAAGGCGCATGTTGAAAAATACGCAACACACGCCTTAATTCATCCAATCAATTGGAACAAAACAGTTCCTTTTCAATGACCAATGAAGGTGTACTTGTCACGTGAATCAATCTATTCATATAGTTTGATTTCATTCTTCTCATCTTGCACATGACATTTCCTCCTTTTGGCTCTTACATCTTTTTTTATCTTATAGTGGCTGTCACCAATTTGTCAATAAACTTTTTACAATAAATGAAATTTTCTAATAAATAAACACATACGTTGATGTGTATCTTTTCATCCCAACGGGTATACCATGAATGTAATGACTCCTTTTGAAAGGAATGAGGACATTGTTTCAAGCTGATCGGATGGTCGTTGCGTTTGATGGACATGAAGACAGTAAGAAAGCTTTGAAAAAAGCAATCGCTTTAGCCAAAACCTTGCATGCCAAGCTAACGGTCGTTTATGCACATGATGGCAAGTCAAGTAGACAGATATTTGATGCCCCTCGGCCGATGACTGGAGGAGCCTATATCGGTGGTGGTATAGCAGACCTTCAAACACCTCCTGTATATGTACCACATGACGAACAAGAAAGCCCTTTGATTTTTGAGGATCATACTGAAGAGGTCGTTGCAGAAGCGAAGATGCTTTTAAATGAAGAACAATTTGAAGCGATGATCGAAATTGTCGAAGGAGAACCTGCAGAAGCGATCATTGAATATGCAGAAGACATATCAGCCGATCTCATCGTCATGGGAGCACGTGATCAAAGTAGATTGAAAAAATTGCTATTTGGCAGTGTGAGTGAAAAGTTATCATCCAAATCAGATATTCCCGTACTGATCGTAAAATAAATGCCTGATAGGGCTTATTTTAGCCCTGTTGCCTATACTTCGCATCATCCTCATCATAAAGAGAGGCTGTAAACCTATGTTTACAGCCTTTATTATTTATGAAGGGACAGATGTCTCATGCTTAATCTTTTGCTGAAACCCTTCCTGTACTCGTTTTGTGATCTCTCCTGGCACACCATTTCCGATTGGTTGACCGTCTATTTCAATGATTGGTACCACTTCAGCTGTCGTTGAACTAATAAAAATTTCTTGTGCACGCAGCAGGTCTGCTTTGCACAAACGGGTTTCTTCCACACCAATACCTTGCTCCTCACATACTTGTAACAGCTTTCTACGTGTAATTCCATTTAAAATAAGGTTGGTTGCTGGGTGAGTACGAATCACACCATCAATGACGGCATATACATTCGAGGAGGTTCCTTCAGTTACAAAACCGTCCCTCACTAAAATCGCTTCAAATGCACCAGCTTCAGAAGCTTTCTGCTTCTCCATCACGTTATATAAAAGATTCAAACTTTTGATATCACATCTTAACCAGCGAAGGTCCTCTGATAACACAGCCTTTGCACCAGCCGTTTGTTCTTGAACGGGCTTTTTCACTTGGAATGTATAGGCTGTGATTTGAGGTGTAAGAGAATCAGGATATTGATGTTTACGAGGTGCTACTCCTCGTGTCACTTGAATATAAAGACCGCCATCCGTTAATTCATTTTCAGAGACGAGTTGCTTTAATTTGTTTTCCATATCTGATACCGTACCTTGCAGATGAATGCCGATTTCTTTTGCACTCTTGAAGAGTCGTTCCGTGTGCTCTTTTAATGTGAATAAAGTTCCATTGTAAACACGGATAACCTCATAGACGCCATCACCAAATTGATAGCCTCTGTCTTCAATATCAACAAATGCATCTTCTTTTTCAATGAAATCTCCATTGTACAATACTTTCATATGGATTCTCCCCTTCGCTTTGCTTTAATGGTTGAGTCTGATGCTATCTTAGCGAATAAATGTAAACGTTTCAACCGTGAATTTATCTCACATTCAGTGGATAACCTTTCATTTTAACAAATATAGATTCATAACCAAAAAGATTCCAATGATTTAGGATCTTCTATATTCATAGGCTAGATTTTCCTGTATACTTACTTGATATAAGAACGACAAAAAACTGTGAAAAAAGACAGATTCCACAACACGATTCGACACAAACTTATTGATTTATTGGAGCGATTGTCATGCAACGGGTTACCAACAAAAAACAGACACCTTCCAATACGCTGCTTCTCTCAAAAGCGATTGGGTTAGTCATTCTTACACTCATCCTCATTTTCATTTGGGATATGTCGAAAACCAACATGGAAGCGGCAGATCAACAAGAAGATGTGTCAGTCAGCAGTGAATTTCGAGACACCAGTAAAAGCCTAAAAGCAAAAGATGATTCGAAGAAAACATTGAATGGACATTTTAAGATCAATCAAGACAAAAAGATCACTGATCAAACGATCTTTTTAACATTTGATGACGGTCCTTCCGCTTCATCAAATCAGCTATTAAACGTACTAAAAGCACATGATGTCAAAGCGACATTCTTTATGCTTGGGCCACAAATCAAAGAATACCCTGCAGCTGTCAAAAGACTGCACAAAGAAGGCCATCAGCTAGGACTTCATGGGATGACACATGATGTGAAACGCTTTTACAAAGGGGATTCCCCCGTCAATGAGATGAAAGAAAATCAACGTATTTTGGCGTCTGTCACAGACGAGTATACCAATCTAGTGAGAACCCCTTATGGCAGTGTCCCGCATTTAACAGATCGACAAAAAACGCGTTTAAAACAAGAGGGCTTCATCTACTGGGATTGGACCATTGATAGCCTTGACTGGAAATATAAAAACTCAAAGTACGTTCCAGAGGTATTGAATCAATTGCAAGTGCTTGAAACAAAATACCCGAAAGAACCAAAAATTATTTTATTACACGATCAGCCAGCGACAGCCACCTATTTAAATCGGCTGATTACTCAGTTAAAAGCCAAGGGATATCATTTCGCTGTCCTTGACGAAACAATGAAGCCGCTACAACAATAACCACAAAGCCCGCACCTTTTGGATGCGGGCTTGTTTTTATAAAGCGTTCACGAGATCTCCAATTTTCTCATGAAACACAAGATCAAATAATGGATCAAAGGCTGTTTCACTCATATTCACCATTACTTTAAAAATAGAGGGAATCCGAGCAGCATCCTCCGGAATGTATCTTGCTGGTGCCACCTCTAGAGATGTCCCCATCACCAATAGCACGTCAGTTTGCATCATTGACCGTTCGACTTGTTCAAAATGCTGCACCATGTCTCCGAATAGCACCACATCGGTTTTTAACACACGACCACACTTGCATCCATTTGAAGCAATCTTTTGACAGATCGGTACATCTTCTTTTAATAAATAAGGCAAATCATACTCCGCTTTACACGCCGGACATGTCGCTGTTTGAATGGAACCATGCAGTTCATAGACATGCTGACTCCCCGCCTTTTTATGCAATCCATCAATATTTTGGGTGAAAATATCAACCTGTTTTCCCTGCTTCTCAAGATCCGCCAAAAAGGAGTGCCCTGCATTTGGTTCATATGTGCCACTCATTTTCATTTGAAACAGATCCTTGAATTTTGGCCAAAATTGATGAGGGTGCGATAAAAAGTAGGAACGACTCATCGCCTCCATCCGAGACGAATCCTCTGTCCATACACCACCTGTCGACCTGAAATCTGGAATACCGGATTCTGTGCTCATCCCTGCACCTGTAAGGACTGTGATATGGTTCGCTTGTGCCAGCCTGTTTCTTAGCACTGCCACTTTTGTTTGATCCACTCTTTTTCCCCCTTTATTCACCTAACTGCTTTTCACCCTTTTGCTCCATATAAATGGTCTGTCCAGGGAAGGCAAATTCTACACCTTCTTGATGGAAAATATCAATGATTCGATAATTAATGTCTTGTTTAATATCAAGGTTTTCAGCCCACGCTGTTGTATTAGTGTAAAAGTTGAAAAATAAGTTTAAATAGCTATCTGCCAATAAATCAAGGTTCACCATAATCGTTTCTGGATGAACACCATCATGCTCATTTAGCATTTATTTTAGACGCTTAATACAACGATCAATGTTTTCCTTCGGTGTATTGTAGGAAACACGAACCGAGAATGTAATTTGACGCTTATTCATTCTTGTCCAATTGGTAATAGGCTCTTTTGATAGGGTCGAATTCGGTACCGTCACAACCGCTTCAGCGGGTGTACGAAACTTTGTGCTTCTAAACGTAATGTCCTCAACCGTACCTAACACACTCGGTGTCTCTACAAAATCGCCCATTGTAAACGGCTTTTCCGTGATGATCACAATGCCCCCGAAGAAGTTCGCCACTGTATCCTGCGCTGCCAATGCAAAAGCTAGCCCTCCTAGCCCAAGACCTGCCACTAGTCCGTTCACATCATAATTAAATTCTTGTGCAATGATACTAATACTTAGCGCAATAATTATGAAACGAAGCACCTTTGATAAAAAGGGCGCTAGAATGTCATCCATTTCTAATTCAAATTTAGAATTCACCTTTTGAAATAAAAAAGATGATGCGGCTGTTAAATTACAAAGCCCCCACGTGATCATCATAATAATCGAGGATCTATAAAGCTTCACGATGACATCCATATGGTGCTCAAAAAAGGGTGCCTGTCTTAAAGCCAAATAAACACCGATTGCGACAAAAAACAGCCGAGCTGGTTTTTCAAATGCCACCACAACCTGATTGATGACCTCGGTTTTAGACCGGTTTGTCAGCCTAAAGAGAATATGAAACAAGTACTTCGTAAACACCTTACGAAGCAATAAAAATAGCATTAAAATACAAAGGCTAATCCCGATTTGGATTGCCACATCCACTGTGAAATATGAATCTATCCACTTTTGTGTAAACATGTCTATCTCTCTCCTTTAAATCATTCCTCTCTAGTTTATAATATGATCTTCGTTCATGTCTTCACTTAAATGTCTCTATTATAAAAGCCTCGGGACATGTCCCGAGGCATAAAGGTTTTATTATGAATTTTTTCTTGAGACATATTGACGGGCAGCACACTACTTTTTCTTCTGAGCCTGATCAAGGAGAGTCGCTTTAAACATTTCAGCATCCGTTTCTGCCTTAATACGTTCTTCCACTTTAATTCTCCCTTTACCCAATCATCTCGCCTCCTTTTTTTCATTATAAAACATCAGAATTTTCAGTCAACATGACGAAAGCACTAATATTTTGACGAACGCTGATAATTGGGACGAAATTGATCGAAGAAACATTGATGTCTTTCAATGTACTCAAAGTGAACTCGGTCTATTCCTTCAACTTTCCACATGGATATCCCTTCATGTCTAGACACATCATGTATCATGATCACATACGCTGCTCGTTCTCTCCATATAAATAAGGCAAAGCTACATTGCTTTTGTTATGATGAGACGAGAACTTATTTCAGGGAGCTGGGTCATGTGTATATTATCGCGCATAGAGGATCATCAAGCGTTGCCCCAGAAAATACGATCGCCGCATTTGATTTAGCTGTTCAACAGGGCGCAGATTATATTGAATTGGACGTTCAACTGACCATGGATCAACAAGTCGTTGTCATACATGATGAGACCGTAGACAGAACGACCAACGGAAATGGCTTAGTGAAGCGTTATTCACTGAATCAGCTAAAAAAGCTGGATGCAGGCAGTTGGTTTGATCCACAATATGCAAATGAACGAATACCCACGTTACAAGAAATTCTCGAAAGGTATAGCCAGCGCATTGGCATCCTTATTGAGATCAAACATCCTAAACGACAAATCGGAATTGAAAAACAAGTGGTCGATATCGTGAAGCGCTTTTCCTATTCGCGTCATATCATGGTTCAATCCTTTGATGGCAATGCGCTCAAGAGAATCAAAGCTGATCATCCTTCACTTCGCACAGCTTACATCATCAAACCATCCATCTTAAAACTGGCGAAAAGAAAATTGGCTTTGTACAGTCGCTTCTCTGATTGTCTAAATATGAAGAAAACCATGATCAATCGTTTTTGGATAGATCGCATTCACTCATTCGGCATGGATGTGTTTATATGGACAATTAAAAATCGAAAAACAGCCGAATGGATTAAAAGATATCCTATTGATGGCGTCGTGACAGATTTCCCGCCATATTTTTCAAAGGAGACATGTTCTAAATGAAACTTTATCTCGCCGTTTTCACTGGTGGATTCATTGGCACTCTATGTAGATATGCGCTCAGTCAAACGGTCGTCAGCCAAACCTTTCCCTATGCAACACTGATCGAGAATATGGCAGGCAGCCTGCTTCTTGGCTATTTAACAGGATACTTTATGTTTCACAAAAGGAAAAAGTACCTCGCCTCTTTTACCGGAACAGGATTTTGTGGGGGTTTTACGACGATGTCCACTTTTTCTAAAGAAACTGTGCTTCTATTACAGACCGGACAATTCACTGCAGGCACATTATACATATTGCTCTCCGTCATTGCAGGAGTAGCCGCCGCATTCATAGGTCTTCTCATCGCTCAGCGACACTATCAACCAAGTTTATCTGAGAAAGGAGCAGACTAAATGATTGTTTTTTATACAGCTCTTGCCGGAGGGATTGGCAGTGCCATTCGTTTTTTCATCAGCCAATTGGCTCAGAAAACGCAGTTACATTCTCGTTTCCCATTTGGCATTCTCCTTATTAATTTATTGGGCGCAGCCGGTCTAGGTTTACTGACAGGTTCGGTTCATTCTCAACCACTGCTTACCATCATTGGGACAGGTTTTTTCGGTGGCTTTACGACTTTCTCTACTTTTAGTGTAGAGTCCGCTCATATGCTCATGCAGCGGCAAATCGGCAAGCTAGTGTTCTATATGGTAGGGACGATATTAGGGTCTTTATCCCTTTTTGCTCTGTTCTATCAAATCGGACAAACCTTGTTTTAAATCGTCGTGATGGCAGCTAAACTAATGAGCAGTTGATTCATGAGCTGTCGTTTCATGAGAAACAGTGTTTTCTCGCTATAGCCGATTTCCATTGCACACTTTGCCATTCGCCAATCTCGAAAATACTTGTAATCAATCAGTTGCTGCTCTATGTCATCCAATTCTTTTAATGCTGTTTCAATACAAGCCACAATGAGCTCATACTGTTGTTTCTGCTCCTCTAACTTCTGTCTTGTCAAGTGATCTTGTTGCAGAGGGCTTCGTTTTTCAAGTTGCCTTTCAATATTCGAGATTGCCGCTTGGTAATTCTTAAAGTTTTTTAAATGAAACTCAATTCGTTTGATTGAGGTTTTTTTCTCCGTTATACTCGCAGTTTCATACCAAAGCATGTCCATCCTCCTTAACGAACGTTTGTTCTTATTGTATACGAACATACATTCGTTAAATAGAGGCTAAATACCTAAAAAAAACCTTGAGCTTATTTTTCGCTCAAGGTCATTTCGTTTACAAGAAGGGGCTCTTTAAGATCAAGCCCTGCTCGTTCATTTTCTATTTCTGATGACGTGATGCCTTTTTTCAAGTCGATCTTTTTAATATAACGACCGTCCATCTCCAGCACCTTCATTCGAATGTCATCTATATAAATGGATTGTCCTTCTTGGATATCAATATTCTCCTTTAGGATAAGCCCACCAATTGTATCAATTTCTTCATCATCATAAGCAAGTTCAATCAGATCTTGAATTTCACTGATTCTAACTTTTCCATCTAAGATAAAATGATGATCTGCTCTTTTTTGAATAATCGGCTGTTCATCTTCATCAAATTCATCTCGAATGTCGCCGAAAATCTCTTCTAGAATATCTTCTGTTGTGACAAGACCAGACGTTCCACCATATTCATCTGTTAAAATGGCCATATGCATTCGGTCACGCTGCATCTTGATCAGAAGCTCCCGAATTGGAATCGTGTCAATGACCTCAATCACAGGATAGATATAATCTTGAATCTTCAGTTGATCTTTTTCATCCTGATACACAAGATCTGCAAAGAGTTGCTTTTTATTCAGCATCCCGATAACATGATCTTTATCCCCTGAAAACATAGGGAAACGTGTGAATTTTTCCTTTGTCATGATGGCCAGTATTTCATCTAATGGCATATCATCTGGAATGGCACAGATTTCTCTACGTGGAATCATGATTTCTCTGGCGATTCGATTATCAAAATCAAAAATGTTATTCATATATTTATATTCAGATGTGTTGATTTCCCCATTTTTCAAGCTCTCAGATAATAATATCTTCAATTCTTCTTCAGAATGGGAATGTTCTTTTTCAGACCCCATATCAATCCCCATCATTTTGGTTAAAATACGGGCCGAACCATTCAACACATAGATGAATGGATACATAAGGATATAGAAGGCGTGCAGTGGTCCTGCCAACCAAAGTGTCATTTTTTCTGCCTTTTGAATGGCAATCGTTTTTGGCGCAAGCTCACCAACGACTACATGCAAAAAGGTAATAATAGAGAACGCAAGTATTGCTGAGATCAGGCTGATCGCTGAATCAGGAATGTTTGTCAAACCAAAACCTCGAACCAAAAGATCTTTTACTGCCGGCTTACCGATCCATCCTAAACCAAGCGATGTCACTGTAATACCAAGCTGACTGGCTGACAAATATTCATCTAGCCTTGATGTCACCTTTTTCGCCATGATGGCTCTTTTAGACCCTTCTTCGGCAACAAGCTGATTAATTCTTGAGCTTCTCACCTTTACAATGGCAAACTCAGATGTAACAAAGAAAGCTGTTAAAGCAATCAATACTCCGACTATACTCAGATTAACAATATCGTCCATTTAACCTTGCCCTTTCTTAGAAGAACAAGGAGTCACCTCCTGATAGATGTTGTTTTATTTTTATGCAAAACGGTTAACTGATTAAATAAGACTATATTGAGGGTCCCACCTAACCACCTCCGGTTCACTGAAAATCCGCCTCTCTACATATATATGAAACGGTATTCATTTTATCTTACCATATATCTTTTTAAAATTCCTATTTCACTATGTTTATTTTCTCATGAACAGTAGCTTCATTTTGACAGAAAAATGAACAATTAACTTGTATTTCAGACTCGAATTATATTAAACTATTTTCATAAACTATAACGTGACGGTTAGGAGGAGATGTTCAGATGGGGCTGAGAAAAAGTATCGTATTGGTGAACTAGCACAGATTGCACAGGTGACGAAGAGAACAGTGGACTATTATACAAACATAGGACTGCTGGCGCCTGTTAGATCCTGCTCGAATTATCGTTATTACGACGAATATGCTTTAAAACGATTACAATTAATCGTTCTTTGCAAACAGCAGAGATTGGCTCTTTCTGACATCAAATCCAGATTAGATGAACAATTCCCTTCTCAAACAGAAGAACAAGACGAACTTGTCCATTTAACCACTGATATTGATCAGATGAATGAGCATATGGACCGCATTTTAACACGTTGTAAGCAGCTGCAACCAGAACAACGTGAACAACTAAAAAAGCAGCTTACGCCGGAAAAAATGACAGCTGTCCAATCATTTTTACTGCTGTTAAGTTAAAATCTTTTACTAAACAGGAGGTGTTACCTTCTTCTGAATATTCAGAATGAAGGCCTTAATTGGACATAGTTAATATATTCATAGTTGCTTTACTTATAGCTTTAACCGCATTTTTCGTAGCATCAGAGTTTGCGATCATTCGCTTGAGAAGCTCAAGGATTGATCAATTGATTGCAGAAGGTAATAAAACAGCAGTTGCTGTGAAGCATGTAACGACTCACCTTGATGAGTATTTATCTGCCTGTCAGCTCGGGATTACCATTACGGCCCTTGGGATTGGTTGGTTAGGGGAAGAAACAATTGCACACATGCTTGCACCAGTGTTAGCAGACCTTTCAATTCCTCAATCAGCTAGTCACATCGTGACCTTTGTTATTGCGTTTAGTATTATGACGTTTTTACACGTTGTGGTCGGTGAGCTTGCACCAAAGACACTCGCCATCCAAAAAGCTGAGCAAGTCTCTTTACTTTTTGCGAGACCACTCATGATATTTTACAAAATCATGTTCCCATTCATTTGGGTATTAAATGGTTCTGCTCGTTTATTAACGAAAGCATTCGGTTTACAGCAAGTTTCTGAGCATGACATGGCGCACTCTGAAGAAGAATTGCGAATTATTTTATCTGAAAGCTATAAGAGCGGCGAGATTAACCAGTCTGAATTCAAATATGTGAATAAAATTTTTGAATTTGATGATCGTCTGGCGAAAGAAATTTTAATTCCACGTACCGAAGTCGTCAGCTTCCCTCATGATATTACCATTGGGGAAATGCTGAAAGTAACAAAGGTAGAGAAATACACACGTTATCCAATTGAAGATGGCGACAAAGACAACATTATCGGTGTTGTGAACATTAAAGAAGTCCTCACTGCTTGTATTAGTGGAGAAAGTTCAACAAGTGATACAATCGAAAAATTCGTTAACCCGATTATCCACGTGATTGAAACGGTTCCTGTCCATGAGTTATTACTCAAAATGCAGCGTGAACGTGTCCACATGGCCATCTTATCAGATGAATATGGTGGTACCGCTGGCCTTGTGACCGTTGAAGACATCTTAGAAGAAATTGTCGGAGAAATTCGCGATGAATTCGACATAGATGAAATTAACGAAGTACGAAAACTCGGTGAAGACCATTACATCCTTGATGGTAAAGTTCTCATCGATCAAGTCAACTTGCTCTTGGGCATTTCGCTTGAAAATGAAGAAGTCGACACGATTGGTGGTTGGTTCCTCACACAGAAATATGAAGTTGAGAAAAATGACGCCATTCGTGAACAAGGCTTTGAATTTATCATTAATGAAGTCGATGGACATCATGTGTCATACATCGAGGTCAAAAAAATAACGGAACAACAATTAGAAGCAGCCGAAGAAGGCGCTTCATAAAAAGAAACGACCCTTGCCTTAGCAAGTGGTCGTTTTTTTTACGCTTTTTCAATTAATTGGGCTTCAAGTTCTTTAATTTTTGTATTCAATACCTCGGTCATCGCACCTAATCTTTCTTTTGGCGGCAAATGGTCGAATTCAGATAGTTCAATCGGCTCTCCGATGATTAACTTCATCTTCCCTTTCTTGAAAAGACTTTTAGCATTAGATGGTCCTTTATACGCCGCTGGGACAATTGGAGATTTCCCCAATTGTGCAATGGTGACTGCCCCCCTTTTTAAAGGGACATCCTCTGATGTACGTGTCCCGCTCGGGAAGATGCCAACAATCTTTCCTTCTTTTAATAATTTAATGGGCGTTTTAATACTGCTCGGCCCAGGATTTTCTCGGTCAACTGGAAAGGCATGAATTTTTTTTAGGAATCCACCGATCCATTTATTCGCAAACAGCTCTTTTTTCGCCATGTAGTGGATTTCAAATGGAAGGATTCCAGCGCCAAGTGCAAGAACATCCACGAAGCCCTCATGCGTACAAGCAATGACAAACCCTCGATCCGTTGGCAAGTTTTCTTTTTGATATACTTTGATTCCGCCTCTTAGAGCAAATATTGCTTTGACGGTATAACCTGAAAATTTATACATAGTGCACTTCCTTTGTTTGAAGAATGAAGGATTTGTCTCTATTATAACAAATTTTTTATTACCTGGTACTAAAAAATTTTGACACTGTGAAACTGAACACGGATTCCAACAGTCCATATTATTTTTTCGCTTCGTAAAAAGCCGCTATCTGTTAGCATTCTGAAGATTTAAAGATACATCTCAATAGAAATAGCTTCCAATGTTGACGTTTTTCATTTTCTCTACCTCATTTGTCCTATTGAAAATACTTTATAAATGATGCGAATTTCGCTATGATAAGGAGAAATGATGTTGATTCGGCGAAAGAATTGAGTGGTGTACGGTCTATTTGAAGTTTCGTGCAACTTTATGCCTTTCTTATGCGTGTATATCATAGAGGGGAGAAAAATCAGTGACGATCGATGAAATTTATCAAATGTATATGAACGATGTTTACAGGTTTCTGCTCTCCATGACAAAAGACAAACATTTGGCAGAAGACTTATTGCAGGAAACCTTTATGCGTGCTTATATACATATTCATTCCTATGACCATAGCAAAGTGAAACCTTGGTTATTTCAGGTGGCACGAAATGCTTTTATTGACTATGTGAGAAAACATAAAAAAGAAGTGACCATATCGGATGATCTGATTGGCGGCCTTTTACAAACATCTGTACAAAGCCCTGCTGAGCAGGTTGAAATAAAACAAGTCCTCACGATGTATTTAGAGCAGCTTCCAGATAACTACAAGCAAGCGTTAACTTTGTATTATTTAAAAGAATTGAATTACAAAGAAGCCTCCAAGGTGATGAATATTACTGAAGCAAATTTTAAAAGTGTTTTATTTCGTGCAAGGCAGCGCCTAAAAGCACTATACAACAGAGGTGTTAATGATGAATGAAGAGTTTAACAAGCGATGGGAAAAATATAATAATGGCGAAATGAATGAGGAAGAAATGACAGCTTTTGAAGAAGAGCTTGAAGAAAATGAAAAGCGATTATCTCAAGAACTGAATGACTCAGATTGGTCAGACTTTTCCATCAGTCCAGAAAAGCAACGGGCGATTTTACAATATGGAAAAAGAAAGTCATATTTACGGATCTCCGTACTTGCCGTGATATCTACGCTCATCATTTTACCGCTCTGTACATTGGGGAGTTATCTCTATTATGGAGTTGGTGGTGCTGAAAGCAAAGGAAATCACTTTATGGAAACAGCTGCAGTAACAGTTGCTCTAACAAAACCAAACGTTGCCATTGATATGAGAGATTTAAAAGGTCAGGTCAAACTGTTTGGCATGAACACAGAGCTCAAGCTTCGGAAGCAAATCGGCAATCAAACAGAAGCGATTGGCAGCAAACAAATTGAAATGTTTTTCGATCGATTGAAACAGCCGACTGTCTCATATTATGGCGACAGCCCGCTTGATACAGAGGAGTTCTTTAGTCATCCTTCTACGAAGGAAGATTCATCTAAAAAACAAGCCCTCACCACTTTAGACAAGCTTCCTGAAGGAACAGTAAGTGAAGTGTATGTCTCGTATGACAGAGCTTATGCACCAAAGGATGTATACGACTCTGCTAAGAAATATGATATGAAAGTGCTCTGGAACGCCATTAAAACAGAAGATTCACTTGGGGAGCAACAGCGCCCGATTGGTTTCCCAGGGAAAGACGCTACATTTTTAAAAGATCTTCAACACGCATCGAAAACGGAAGAAGATCAATTCAAAGATGCCCTATCCTATGTAAATCAACATCCAAATTGGGCAAAAGCCATCTCTGGTCGACCTGAACTCGATCTGTCTAACAGGATTCGTTATATTAATGAAAATGGGGTCACGATGTATGGTTCTGTCGTCACAGGACCTACTAAAGAAATCGAGAAGTTTGTCAAAACAAAGCGCATTAAATCAGCAATCGTGAGCGAGGTGGAATTATGGAATTGGTAAGAATTTTTAAAGAGCATAATGTATTTGGCTGGATTTCTGTTGGTACGGCCATCTTATCCCTCCTGATGCTGAATCTCGCTATAATCAGCAACGTGACGTTTTATTCTTTTCAAATGCTTCCTTTTGCAATGGCCGCAGTTCCATTTGGCATTATCGAACTGTTCATCAAAAAGGGCCGTACGGGGCCAGGCTTCCTAGGTGTCGTACTGAATATTTTTGTCATTGTCTGTGTGTATGCGATTGTGTCCATTGATATAGACCTACAACTAGGTTTCTAACGATATAAAAGAGAAAGCCAGTGTATCTGAAGTGATCACTGGTTTTTTTCAGTTCAAACCCTTTATCCGCTATGCATTCAACCTCCACTACAATAAAAAAGAGACTGCATTTGAACAGTCTCTTTACGTCTATTAATTGACAAATGTCTTTGCACCAAGATAAATCGGTTTCCAATAGCTTGATGTCATATTGCTAATTGTCACACCATCAGAACCAGCATGAATGAACTGGTTATTTCCAAGATAGACACCCATGTGAGATGGACCGGATTTATATGTTGTAAAGAAAACAAAATCCCCCGCCTTTGGTGTTGAAACGCTCTTCATCGAATTCCAAAATCCCTCTGTTGTTTGTCTTGGAATCTTTTTTTGCTTATTAATGACATACCACATAAAACCACTGCAATCAAAGCCTTTCGGTGTCGTTCCACCCCATTTATACGGTGTACCGTTTTGCGCCTTTGCATCTGCTATCAGTTTAGACGTATTTAATGAAGATGTCGTCACTGAATTTTGTTTGACAGGTGCTGGCTTCACTTTCGTATTTTTCACCTTTAGCTTTTGTCCAATTTTGATGAGATCGGTTTTCAGTTTATTTAATGATTTTAGCTCTTTCACTGTCATTCCGTACTTTTTGCCAATTTTAGATAACGTGTCACCTTTGACAACTTTATGCGTAGTGGTAGCAGAAGCAGCGGTTACTTTAGGCGTGCTTGTTGATTTTTTAGTAGAAGCTCCATTTATTTTTAAGGTTTGTCCAACATAGATCATGTCAGACTTTAGTTTATTGTCTGATTTAATCTTACTGACAGTTGTTTTGTATTTTTTCGCAAGAACCGAAAGTGTATCACCTTTTTGTACCTTTACTGATTGTGCTGAGGCAGCTCCGGCAAATAATGTCGTCCCTAGTAGAACTGCACTTGCAACTGTGATCAATTGTTTTTTCATTTGTTCCTCCTGTATGTATCAATCGTGATCCGAATGTTTATCTGCTTACTATTATAAGGATCAAATACCAGAAGAAATAGTCTTGACTTCCTAAGACATATTGCTTATTAATTCGACAGAATTCACTTTTTTTTAGGGTTCTTTTTATTTCATTTTGATTACACAATCATGACAAAAAAGATGTAGTATGTCATCGATAAAATCATACATTCATTTCAATTTTTAGTCCATTATATGTAAAGCGGAACTTTACAATTTTAAAGTGAACTTTACGGTGCTGTTAAATGAAATTCACAATTCTGCTCTACCATTGTAAATGCAAGAGCATACATAAACGATTGAGGAGGCATTTGAATGAGTGTGATGAAGAGCTCGAAAATGAAAATGGCTGCAGTAGCAGTGGCATCGGTTCTATCGGTTGGTATTTTTACCGGAATGGACTTCGGACAGGCCGACAAAGCTGAAGCGAAAAAGAAACCAAAAAATGACGTGCAAAATGTGATCGTGCTGATTGGTGACGGCATGGGAACCCCTTATCTTTCATCTTATCGCTCATTTAAACATAACGGCGACCTTTCAAAACAAACAGCGTTTGACCCTTACCTCACTGGCATGCACAAAACATACCCTGATGATTCTAAAAGTAACATCACTGATTCAGCAGCTGCCGGTACAGCAATGGCGACTGGTCAAAAAACTTACAATAACGCCATTAGCGTCGACGAAAACGGTAAAAAACTGAACACTGTATTAGAAGAGGCAAAACGTAAAGGGAAATCGACTGGTCTTGTTGTGACATCTGAATTAACGAATGCAACACCAGCTGCATATGCTGCACACGATGTATCAAGAAAGAATACAGCAGCCATTGCCGATGATTTCTTTGATGAGAAGATTGGCAAGAATCATAAAGTAGACGTCATGCTCGGTGGTGGACTTGTCGATTTTGTCCGAAAAGACCGTGATCTGACGAAGGAATTCAAAAAAGCAGGCTATACTTATGTGACAAATAAAAAAGACATGCAAAAAAACAAAAACCAAAAGGTTTTAGGCATTTTTGCTGATGGTGGTCTTGATAAGGCAATTGATCGGGATAAACAAACGCCATCCCTTCAAGACATGACATCCTCTGCGATTAAACAACTCTCTAAAAACAAAAATGGGTTTTTCTTAATGGTAGAAGGCAGTCAAATTGACTGGGCAGGACACGATCATGATGTTGTCAGTGCCATGAGTGAAATGCAGGATTTTGAAAAAGCATTTGAAGAAGCCATTCGTTTCGCAAAAAAAGATAAAAACACACTCGTCATTGCGACTGCAGATCATTCAACTGGTGGACTTTCCTTTGGAGCAGACGGTTCAGGTAACTGGGATTACAAGCCTGTAAAAGCAGCGAAAAAGACACCTGATTTTATTGCAAACAAAATTGTAAATGGCATGGCCGTTCAATCCGCACTGACAAAATATATCGATCTTGATTTCACAAAAGAGGAAATCGCCTCTATCCAAAAAGCGGCAGAAACAAAAGATGTCGTCAAAATTGATGATGCGATTGAAGATGTGATCAACAAGCGATCCCATACTGGCTGGACAACATCTGGTCATACCGGTGACGATGTCCCATTTTTCGCATATGGACCTTCTAGTGAAAAGCTTACAGGCTTGATGGAGAATACAGATCAAGCAAAACATATTTTCAAATTACTTAAAAACCAATAATGTGTGAATCACAGCAAAAAAGATGGCGCTCAGGGCGACATCTTTTTTGTTTACATTAAGTGAGGTATTTCCTATGAACGGCTTTTCCGTCGAATGTAAACATCACTTCTTTTCCTTCAAGAACTGTTTCGATATGCACACTTCGCCCCCATAGCTGATATAAATACGGAAGGACTTTTTCTAAGTATTTGAGGTCAAGTTCAACCTCTTCATACCAGTGCTTAATATAGAGTTCATTGTTTTTCAAGTAGTCTCCATCTGTCACAGTCAAATAAGGGAAACCACCATTGACTCTCATGGACACAAGCTGATCCCGAATCGCCTTCCATTCCTTATCAATGACTTTGTAGTCTCTCCCTTGCTTTTGAAACAAGTACAAGTCTTCTCTCATGACAAGGTCTTTCGTTAAGTAATTTCGAATAAATGAAATATCGGATTCTATTTCACGCACTTCAAACATTTTGCTGCGACCCGATCCTTCGGTAACACCGGCCTTTTTTAAATCTTCGCTTGGGTGATCATAACGTTCTTCAATATCTTCAAATATTTTGAGCCCCAGATAATAAGGATTGATCCCCGTCTTCGATGGCTGTACCACACCAGCATTGAGTTTGGCAAACTCGATTGATTCACTTGAATCAAGGTCAAGCTCGCGCATAATCCGCTGATGCCAATAAGATGCCCAGCCTTCGTTCATAATCTTTGTTTCCAGCTGAGGCCAGAAGTAAAGCATTTCCTCCCTCAGCATCGTCAGCACATCTCGCTGCCATGGCTCTAGCTCGCGGGAGTGCGCCTCAATAAATAACAAAATATCCTTTTCAGGCTTCGGTGGAAATGACTTCACCGTTTTCCTTTTCTCTTGCTTCTTTGGCTCATCCATTCCCCACAGATCATCATATGGCGTTTTACGCTTCTGTTTCACCTCTTCTTCTTCCGCTTCATCCTCTACATTCCAGCTTAATTGAGAGCGAAGGAGAGATGGATCAATGTGTTCTTGTATGGCCAATACAGCATCTAAAAAAGATTCCACTTCTTTTGTTCCATGGATGAGCTCATACTCTTTGATTCGCTCAGCCGCAGCTGCCATGCTCTCCACCATATCTCGTTTTGTATTTTGAAAACGGCAATTGTTTTTGAAGAAATCGCAATGTGCCAAGACATGAGCCACAATTAATTTATTTTGAACAAGCGCATTATTATCTAGTAAAAACGCATAGCAAGGATTTGAATTGATGACAAGTTCATAAATCTTGCTTAATCCTAAGTCATAATGAAGCTTCATTTTATGATATTGCTTTCCAAAGCTCCAATGACTAAAGCGTGTCGGCATTCCATAAGCACCGAACGTATAAATAATGTCAGCGGGACAGATTTCATACCTCATCGGATAAAAATCCAGACCAAATCCTTCTGCAATTTCAGTAATTTCATCAATCGCTCTTTGTAAGAGTCGGTTTTCAGATACGCTCAAGGACACCATCCCTTCCTCATCGGACTTACCCCTACTATATGAGCGTATCTAGAAAAACATGATGTTCGCAGCCCTAGTTTAACCGATTTCGATCTGTTTCATGGAATGACCGCCGAAAGCCTCAAAATGAATATGCTGATCAGAGATTCCTAGCTCTGTTAAGGTCCTGACCATCTCTTGAGTAAATATTGGTGAGCCGCAAAGATAAAATTGACCTTGTTCTTCCCCAATCACTGCTTGAAGGAACGATTGATCAATACGAGTAGCTCTCTTCTCAATCAGCTCCCTTTTTTCAGACTGCTCAAATTGTTCGTTACATAGGATGATTCGTCCATATGAAGAGGTTGTAAGAGCGCTTTCAAGCTCATCTTCAAATGCGGTGATATCCTCTAGACGATCTGCATGAATCATTGTAAACTGCTGATGTTTCCTAGATGCGGCTGTTTTCACTAAGCCAATCATTGGTGTCACACCAGAGCCGGCACTGATCAAATAAGCAGGTTCTGTGCTGTCTTCGTGCAAACAGAACATTCCTTGTGGCATGCTCACTTGAAGAACGTCCCCCTCTTTCATTTCATCATGTAAAAATGTGGACACATGTCCGTCACGCTTGACTGTGATTCGGTAATAGGATGGATGATATTGATCGGATAGGCTGTATTGTCTGCTGCATACATAGGCTTCACCTGGCATATCGGCCTGCACCGTAATGTATTGACCTGCCTGATACATTGGAAGCTCTGATTCGTCTTCTGGCACTAAATAAAAGGAAACGAGGGATGGAGATTCTTGTTTCTTTTTCTTAATGACAAACGGCTTTGTATCTGCCCAGCCATCTTGTTTCTCGATATTTTCCTTCATCATTTCTTCTTCAATCGTCATAAATATATTTGCGATGATGTTGTATGCAGCCTTCCATGCTAATAGTGTGTCATCTTCTTCAGTTAACCCAAATACTTGCTTCATCCCTTCAATGAGATGATACCCGACAATCGGATACTGCTCTTTTTTCACTTGGACGCTGACATGTTTGTGGGCAATTTGTTTCACTGCTGGGAGTAATTCCTCTAATCTGTCGATGTGTAATGCCGCCTGATAGAGTGTCGCAGCAAGCGCCTCCGGTTGACTTCCATTCATGAGATTCGTTTTATTAAACTGGTTGAGTAGCTCTGGGTGTTGCCTAATCATATTTTGATAAAAAACAGTCACAAGTTTGGTTCCTTCAGCTTTTAGGAGAGGAGCCGATTGTTTGATCGCATTTATTTGATCAATGGATAACATAAAAGTCCCTTCTTTCGAAAGATGTATTCTAAATACATCTTTATCGTACTGGATGACAACTTATAAAAGCAATATTTATAATACATGTTTTAAATGTTGTCACATTTAACACTTTCTCGAAGTGTTTTTGTCTAAAATGTGTTACGATGGTACAAAACTCTATTAGGCTTAGAGGTCGTTCACATGAAACTTACGAATTATACAGATTTCTCATTAAGAGTACTCATTTATTTAGCGTCACGAGAAAACAATGAACTGTCAAATATTCAGCAAATTGCTGATGTTTACGGCATTTCTAAAAATCATCTGACAAAGGTGATTTACCATCTAGGGAAAAGTGGGTACGTCGAAACAATCCGAGGGAGAAATGGCGGCATTAGATTGGGCAAAAACCCAGAAAGCATTAACATCGGAGAAGTTGTTCGCTATACAGAGGATGACATGGTGCTGGTTGAATGCTTTGATCCGAAGAAAAATAGCTGCATCATCTCCCCAATTTGTTCATTAAAACACGTACTTCATGAAGCTCTCTCTGCATATTTAAGTGTGCTTGACCAATACACATTAAAAGATTTAACCCAAAACAAAGATGCTCTAAGAGAGCTCCTCCTTTAGACGAAAGAATTCATTTCTTTCGTCTTTTTTTGTTTATTTGTAATAATAATCTATTTAAAATTATTATAAATAGATATTGACTATCATGTTTTATTCAATATAATTAGGGTATAGAGATTAACAAAGAAACTATTTTTGTTTACAGGAGGAGAAGAGAATGACAAACTCAAATCATAAACATTTGACAACGAATCAAGGGGTGCCTGTCGGAGATAACCAAAACTCCAGAACAGCAGGACATCGCGGGCCTTCCTTTCTTGATGATTACCATTTGATTGAAAAATTAGCACATTTTGACCGCGAGCGTATTCCAGAGCGTGTCGTTCATGCAAGAGGAGCCGGTGCTTACGGTGTCTTTGAAGTAGAAAATAGCATGGAGAAACATACAAAAGCGTCCTTCTTAAGTGAAGTAGGAAAACAAACGGACGTTTTTGTTCGCTTCTCCACGGTCATTCATCCGAAAGGTTCACCGGAAACGTTGCGTGATCCTCGTGGCTTCGCTGTTAAATTTTATACAGAGGAAGGGAACTATGATCTCGTTGGAAACAACTTGCCGATCTTCTTTATTCGCGATGCGATCAAGTTTCCAGACATGGTTCATTCTCTCAAGCCAGATCCTGTAACCAACATTCAAGATCCTGACCGTTATTGGGACTTTATGACGTTATCGCCTGAGTCGACTCATATGCTCACATGGCTATTCTCTGACGAAGGAATCCCTGCTAGTTACGCCGAGATGCGTGGATCTGGTGTTCATACGTTTAGATGGGTGAACAAATACGGCGAAACCAAATATGTAAAATATCACTGGAGACCATCAGAAGGAATTCGTAATTTGAGCATGGAAGAAGCAGCAGAAATTCAAGCGAACGATTTCCAACATGCGACAAGAGATTTATTCGATCGTATTGAAAAAGGAAACTATCCAGCATGGGATTTATATGTTCAGCTTATGCCGCTTAGCGATTATGATGACCTTGATTATGATCCATGTGATCCAACAAAGACATGGAGTGAAGAAGATTATCCGCTTCAAAAGGTAGGTCGCATGACGTTAAATCGCAATCCTGAAAACTTCTTTGCTGAAACCGAACAAGTGGCTTTCTCTCCAAGTGCTCTCGTCCCTGGAATTGAAGCATCTGAGGATAAACTACTTCAAGGCCGTCTGTTCTCATATCCAGATACACAGCGTCATCGCCTTGGTGCCAACTATATGCATATTCCAGTTAACTGCCCATATGCCCCTGTTCACAATTACCAGCAGGACGGCTTTATGACCATGAATCGCCCAAGTGGTCACATTAACTATGAGCCTAACCGTTACGCTGATTTGCCGAAGGAAGACCCGCACTATAAAGAAAGTGAACCTGTTCTTCCAGGTGACCGTATGGTGAGACAAAAAATTGAAAAACCGAATGATTTTAAACAAGCTGGGGAAAGATATCGAAGCTACTCTGAAGAGGAAAAACAAGCATTGATCAAAAACCTAACAGCGGATTTAAAAGAAGTAAATGAAAAAACAAAGTTACTTGCGATCTGTAACTTCTATCGCGCAGATGAAGATTACGGACAAAGATTAGCCGATTCACTCGGAGTGGATATTCGCTCATACTTGCAAGGTAACATGAAATAAGTGAATCCCATGATGTGCACCTCTTACAAAAAGAGGTGCTTTTTTTATAACCGAAACACGTTCATACTAATTAAATGACCAGTCACAGGATGAAAGTACATTTCTGCATGAGCTGCAAAAATGGCTGAACCGGTTTTTACAGTAACACGAAACACATCTTTAGCCTGTACACGATTCACTTGTGTTCGTCCAATGTAATGGAAATCGCTGAATGTTGCCCCTTCATATTCATCTTGCAGGGCGGTATATGCCAGTCTTCCCCATTTGTCATCAGGCTGCACGACTGCTTTGGTTGAAGGTTGAACCATGAGACTGCACAACACGACCACTCCGATTACGATAAGCATCCACCATTTTGGCTTCATGATTTGATTAAACTCACTTTCATTTGATGTTGATTAGGTTTTGCTAATCGTTTTCCTTTCATACATCTTGAATTTATTCAGCCTATAATTCCCGGTACACGATTCATGCGAACGCCAACTTTTCCCCTGACAAAGTCGATATGAACCGAGCAAACTAAAGGAGACCTCTCAAGGGAAAGGAGAAGGTTTCATGAAAATGGCGGATTATGATAAAGCACTTTATTATACGCACCGATCACAATGGGACAATTTACTGATTCTGATGGTACGTACGCAAGATGACTTGCTCTCCAAACGTATTGAGCATTTCTTGCATGCGTATCAATTTAACCGGAATGACGCAGATGTTGAAAAATGCTTATATGGGCTCTTGCAGTACATTGATCATGCTTCAGAGATTGCAGCATCCGATGCGTACTCAGAGCCGGTGTACACATAAAAAGAAAGGCTGGTTTTCAGCCTTTTACATATTGATTTCACTCAAAAAAGCCATCCTGCGGGTATACAGGATGACTTTCTTTTCTTATTTATTTCGCTGTTTTTTCCACAATTTGATGAACGACTTTCATGACTTCTTCTGATACATGCTGAAGCTTTTCTTCACTGTCTGTTAACGACGTACCTTTGACAGCAATGTAAAATTTCACTTTCGGTTCAGTACCAGAAGGTCGTAGGCAAAACCATGAGCCATCTTCAAGAAAGTATTTCAACACATTGGATGCTGGTAGCTGAATTTGTTCCTCTTTCTTTTCACCGACGAGGTATCTTTTACTCGATTGATAATCCTCGATAACAGTAATGCGCTGTCCAGCCATGGCAGTTGGTGGGCTCGTTCTAAAGGTATGAAGGATGGCTGAAATCTGCTCCGCTCCTTCTTTCCCTTTCAGGGTCAATGATTTTAGTCCCTCGCGATAATAGCCGAATTCTTTAAATAAATCAATCAATGCCTCATATAGTGACTTTCCTTGTTTTTTATAAAAAGCAGCGGCTTCGACGGCTAAAATGGCCGCTTGCACAGCGTCCTTATCACGCGCAAAATCACCGATTAAATAACCATAACTTTCCTCATAGCCAAATTGAAATTGATATTCTCCACTTGCTTCAAATTGCTTGATTTTTTCCCCAATAAATTTAAAGCCAGTCAAAGTATCAATCGTGTGTGCCCCGTATGCCGTTGCCACAGCACGCCCAAGCTCACTTGTGACGATCGTTTTCATCACAACTGGACGAGGTGGAAGCTGACCCATTTTCTGTTTTTCAGACAACAGGTAATGAAGGAGAAGTGCTCCTGTTTGATTGCCTGTTAAGACTGTAAATTCGCCCTCTTGATTTCTGACAGCAATTCCAAGTCGATCGGCATCTGGGTCTGTCGCAATGAGGAGATCGGCATCTTGCTGTTCTCCCAGTTGGATGGCATATTCAAATGCTGCATGCTCCTCCGGATTCGGTGATGTGACGGTTGAGAACTCCGGATCCGGTTTTTCCTGTTCAGGAACAACGGTCACATGTTGGTATCCGAGTGCTTTAAGCCCTTGCCGGACGGGTTTATTGGCTGTACCGTGAAGCGGGGTAAACACCACTTTTACATCAACTTCATTTGCTAGTTCTGGATGGATACAGATGGTTTTTAGCTGATCAATATACGCTTGATCCATTTCTTCCCCAATCATCTGAATCAAGCCTTTTTGTTTTAATGTTTCTTCTGATTCTACGGGAATCGCCAATTCATTTTCTATTTCGTTTACTTTTTCAATCACTTGATCTGCTTCAACTGGTGGAAGCTGGCCACCATCTTCGCCATATACTTTATAACCATTATATTCAGGTGGATTATGACTTGCTGTCACAACGATTCCAGCAAATGCCTTCAGCTCACGAACGGCAAAGGACAGTTCTGGTGTTGGACGCAGTTCGTCAAATACATATGTTTGAATGCCATTCGTGGCAAGCGTTTTTGCTGCTTCCATCGCAAATTCAGGAGACTTATGTCGGGAATCATATGCAATCGCGACGCCTCTTTTTTTGGCATCTTCACCGTGCTCGGCAATATATGCAGCAAGACCCGCTGATGCTTTACGAACAGTGTATACATTCATTCGGTTCGTACCTGCACCAATCTCTCCGCGCATCCCTCCAGTACCGAACTCAAGATTTTTGTAAAAGCAATCTTCAAGAGATTGCGAATCATCTTGATGTGCCTCTAGCCATTCTTTTAGTTCAGTATCTAGCTGCTTGTCATTGATCCATCGCTCATACTTCGTCTTCCAACTCATGATTGTCCTCCCAGCTCTTTTCATCAAAAAATGAACATCTACTGTTATTTTATATCGAATCCCACCTAATGTCATTCTTTATCATTGTTCATCTAAAAACATGTATACATCATGAGAGAGAAAAAAAGCCGATATCATATCGGCCTTTTCCTTCTATTCAGCATCAAGCGGAACCACTGCTTCATGGAACTGCTGATCTAATTCTGTTTGATAAGATTGTTTTGTTGCCGCATCCCAGCCAAAACGGTCTGCCATATAGTCAACGACAGGCTGTGCATACGTTTTTGCCCAGTTGATATTAAATAATAAGCTCCCTGTTCTTCTAAGGAAGAAATCGACTGGAGTGACAGCTAGTTCTTCTTCCATCGCATAGACAAGCTCCGCCAAAACATATGCGGGCATGTTCCGTTTGTCTGCCTCGTCTTGCAGTTGCTTTACACGCTCGAACAGATGACTGACGTTTGAGCCGTATTTTTCAGCCAGTTTTTGTGCAATAGGCTCTGTTAAACCAATTGAGGCACCTTCTGCCGTTTTCGCCTGAACAAAGGCGGCCATATTTTTAGATCCGCCCACATGCCCACCTGATATAGGCATATGTTTTGTTTTACATGGTCCGTAATCTTTTCCAGTCTCTTCTTTGAGTCCATCACGTACAAGGTCGACAATGTGCTCAGCCATTTTACGGTAGCCTGTTAGTTTCCCGCCAGCAATGGTGATCAAGCCTGAAGAAGAAGTCCATACCTCATCCTTACGAGAAATCTCGGAAGGATCTTTGCCTTCCTCATGAATCAATGGGCGAAGACCTGCCCAGTTGGATTCAACATCTTTTTCCGTAATATTGAGCTCTGGGAACATGTATTGAATCGCCCGAATGACATAATCACGATCTGCTTTGGTCATACGGGGATGTTCTAGTTGTTTTTTATACACTGTGTCTGTTGTTCCCACATACGTTTTACCTTCTCTCGGAATGGCAAATACCATCCGTTTATCCGGCGTATCGAAATAAATGGCTTGTTTTAACGGGAAGACCGATTGGTCGAATACTAAGTGAATGCCCTTTGTGTGCTGTAAGTGTTTGCCCTCTTTGGAATGATCCTTTTCTCTTAGTTGATCTACCCATGGACCTGTTGCATTGACAATCTTTTTCGCATACACATCATATGTTTTATTTGTCATCACATCTTCGATGACGACACCTACCACTTTGCCTTTATCATAAATAAATTCTTTTACTTTCGCATAGTTGACTGCCTCTGCGCCAAATTTCACTGCCTCTTTCATCACTTCAATCGTTAAGCGCGCATCATCCGTACGGTACTCCACATAATAGCCGCCACCTTTTAATCCGTCTTTTTTGACGAGCGGCTCTTTTTCAAGCGTTTCTTTTGCACTTAGCATGCTCCTACGTTCGCTATGCTTTACGCCTGCTAAAAAGTCATACACTCTTAAGCCAATGGATGTTGAGAATTTGCCAAATGTCCCGCCTTTATGCATCGGTAATAACATCCATTCTGGTGTGGTCACATGTGGACCATTTTCATACACAATGGCACGCTCTTTTCCGACCTCTGCGACCATTTTCACTTCGAATTGTTTCAAATACCGAAGCCCACCATGCACTAATTTTGTTGAGCGGCTAGATGTACCTGCCGCGAAATCCTGCATTTCTGCAAGTCCAACACGCATCCCACGTGAAGCCGCATCAAGTGCCGTTCCAGCGCCTGTAATTCCCCCACCAATGATAAACACATCATATGGTTTCTTTGTCATTTCCTGTAGCATTTGTTCTCTTTCTAAGCTAGAAAAAGTCATCTCTTGTTCCTCCCCTGTTGTACGGTAAAGAAAAAGAGACCGCAAACACCCAAAGCGTATTTCTACACTTCGGTGCTTGCGGTCTCTCCAGATCTCCAACCGTTCTATTAACTTATTTGTAGTATATCATACGAATTGATTATTTGAAAGCTTGAGCCGCTTTTACAGCCTTTTTCCACCCGCTGTATAACGAGTCACGGCTGTCTTCTTCCATCTTAGGTTCAAAGCGCTTGTCAAGATTCCATTGTTTTGCGATGTCTGAACGGTCGTTCCAGAAGCCAACTGCTATTCCCGCAAGATAAGCCGCACCGAGTGCCGTCGTTTCATTAATTTCTGGACGTTCTACTGGTACATCCAGCAAATCACTTTGGAAGCCCATTAAGAAATCATTCTTTACAGCTCCGCCATCCACACGTAATGTTTTTAATGAGATGTTTGAATCCTTTTCCATCGCATCTAACACATCTTTTGTTTGGTAGGCAAGTGATTCTAACGTTGCACGGATAAAGTGCTCTTTAGAAGTACCGCGCGTTAAACCGAATACAGCGCCTCTGACATCACTGTCCCAATAAGGTGTGCCTAGCCCAACGAATGCTGGAACGACATATACGCCGTCTGTTGACTCCACACGCTCTGCATATGCTTCGCTGTCTTTAGAGTCTTTAAACATTCTGAGGCCATCACGTAGCCACTGAATCGCTGAACCTGCAACGAAAATACTTCCTTCTAAAGCATATTCAACTTTGCCGTCAATGCCCCATGCAATCGTCGTTAACAATCCATGATCCGACTTAATGGCTTTTTCCCCTGTATTCATCAACATGAAACATCCTGTACCGTATGTGTTCTTTGCCATTCCCTCTTCAAAACAAGCCTGACCGAATAAAGCAGATTGCTGGTCCCCTGCTGCTCCTGCGATCGGAATATTTTTACCGAAGAAATGGTAATCTGTTGTTTCACCATAAATGTGTGAAGATGGTTTTACTTCTGGCAGCATGCATGCAGGTACACCTAAGATATCAAGTAATTCCTCATCCCATTTGAGATCGTAAATGTTAAACATTAATGTTCTTGATGCGTTGGAATAGTCTGTGACGTGAGATTTGCCACCCGTCATTTTCCAAATGAGCCATGTATCAATTGTGCCAAATAGCAAATCGCCATTTTCAGCTTTTTCACGCGCACCTTCTACATTGTCTAAAATCCATTTTACTTTCGTCCCTGAGAAGTAAGCATCGATGAGAAGACCTGTTTTATTTCTAAACGTCTCATTGTGACCTTGTGCTTTCAATTCTTCACAAATGCCAGATGTTTGTCTAGATTGCCAAACAATTGCATTGTAGATTGGGGCACCTGTATGTTTATCCCATACAACCGCTGTCTCACGCTGGTTCGTGATGCCGATACCCGCAATTTGATCAGCTTCTACTCCTGATTCAATTAAAGCCGTTGAAATGACAGATAGAATGGAGCTCCAAATTTCATTTGCATTGTGTTCTACCCAGCCCGGATTCGGAAAATATTGTTTGAATTCTTTTTGTGCTGTATGTGCAATTTTTCCTTCTTGGTCAAATAAAATCGCCCTTGAGCTTGTTGTACCTTGATCTAATGCGAGAATATATTTTTCTTTTGCCATGATGTTTTCCTCCCCTTACATGCTTTCATTGACAGTGCTTGATTGGTTTTTCGTAGAGAAATAGAGTCCTAACAATACCACAACTAAAATAACGCTTACAATCCAAAAGGCTGGTGTGACGTTTGCTTTAAAGGCTGCATTGTAGAATACTCCGCCAAATGCGCCGCCTAAAATTGGACCGAGTACTGGCACCCATGCATATTTCCAATTAGATGGCCCTTTCCCTGGGATCGGCAAAATCGCATGTGCGATGCGCGGTCCTAAATCACGTGCCGGGTTAATGGCATACCCCGTAGTTCCTCCTAAAGAAAGACCAATTGCGACGATTAAGAAACCAACAATTAATGGGTTTACCCCATCTGCAAATTTATTTGCACCAATCGCTAGGATGCCTAGTACCAATACAAATGTGCCAATGACTTCACTCAGTACGTTTGCAAAGGTATGCGGTATCGCTGGACCAGTTGAGAACACGCCTAGTTTTGCACCTGGATCATCAGTCACTTTCCAGTGCGGTAAGTAATGTAGAAAGACAATAATTGCCCCTAATAAAGCACCAAGCATTTGACCGACGATATACATTGGTACATCAGCCCATGCAAAACTTCCTTCTAAAGCAAGACCGATTGTTAGCGCCGGGTTTAAATGTGCGCCACTAATTCCGCCAGTTGCATATGCTGCGATGGCGACTGCAAATCCCCATCCGAAAGCGATTACAATCCAACCGGACTGATAGGCGAGCGATTTTTTTAAATTAACAGCCGCACACACACCACCTCCAAAAATAATGAGTAGCATTGTCCCTACGACTTCACCCCAAAATGGTGTCATGAAAAATTCCTCCTCTGGTTCAGTTGCCTTCCCCGATAAATGTGTAAAAAAGATAAAGAAAAAAAGATCCACAACAAACATACTTTACAAAAGGGTCATTTGTCACCTAGTAAAGTGTTGTTGTGGATCTCCATTTCTCCATCACATGATATTAACTTAGTGCAATAGTATCAGAGGATGAAAACGTTGTCAATCAATTTTCACATGTTTACTTTTTCATTTTTGAAACGCTTTCCATAGCTCAGTGTTTGATGTCGTCACGGCTGTTGCCCCTGCCTCAACGGCTCTTTCCACATCTTCTTTTGTACGGATAAATCCCCCTGCAAATATTGGGATTCCTGTTTTTTCACGCACTTCTGTGATTAAATCTGGCACGACACCTGGCAATACTTCAATAAAATCTGGGCGATGCTTTCCAACGAATTCCATGCTTTTTTCCATCGCACTTGTATCTAGTAAAAACATACGTTGAATGGCGTATACCTTTTTTTGTTTCGCTTTCACTATGACAGAAGACCTAGTAGAAATAATTCCTGCTGGCTTCATTTCCTGACATATATATTCGGTCCCATACTCATCATGCTTAATCCCTTGAATCAAATCGATATGTACAAACATTTTCTTATGATGTGCATTCGCTTCTTTCAAGATGCCCTTTAGTTGACCTAGATGAACATCAAGTAAAACGCCATATGTAAAAGAACTTTTTAAAAATTCTTCAAATTGCTTCATATTGCGAACAGCAGGTAGAATGGGTTGATCATGAAAACTCATATGCCGTCTCCTTCTCTGTATAATGGTTCTATCTTCCTTACAGTAATCGAATATGATCTATTTTTCAATACACATGGTGTACGCCGCGTGGAAACTGATTAGCTTCTTGCCATGAAAAAAAGCAGAGAAGCTTTTCTCTGCTATAATTGGGCGATGCTTTCTTTTAAAGTGCGGATGATCATTTCTGCATCTTCATCTGTGATGCTAAGCGGTGGTGCAAGCTGTGCGACATTGTTATAGCCAGCGACTGTATCACCATTTTTCCCAATGATTAAACCGCGCTTTTTACATTCTTCCACCAATTGGCTGACAACACTCGGATGCACAGGTTTTTTCGACTGCTGATCCTGCACAAGCTCGATCCCAAATAGGAGTCCTTTTCCTCTTACATCTCCGACGAATGGATGCTCTTTTAAAGACTGTAATTGTTCTAGCATATCTTGACCAAGCGTGTGCGATCGCTCGACCAATTGCTCCTTTTCCATTATATCAATATTAGCAAGGGCTACAGCACATGAAGCTGGATGCCCTCCAAATGTATTCACATGACGGAGCCGATCATATGTGTCTCCGCCAGCATACGCTTCAAATATGTCACGTTTGACACAGGTGGCTGAAAGCGGTAAGTAACCACTTGTGATCCCTTTTGCCATCGTAATAATGTCTGGTTTTACTTCCTCATGCATAAATCCAAATCGCTTTCCTGTCCGGCCAAAACCGCATATCACTTCATCCACAATAAGCAAAGCGCCATGTGCTTCACAAATATCTTTTACTTTTTTCAAATATCCTTTTGGCGGCATCAAGATTCCGCCACCTGTAATCATCGGTTCCATAATAACGCCAGCAATTGTTTCGCTTAGTTCCCATGTCATCGCTTGATCAATTGCCGCTGCGCTTGCCAATTGGTCTTGATCCTCTGGATGTCGATACATATCAGGCGGTGCGACATGAATGAACCCCTGTCCTAATGGTTCATATTTAAATTTCCGCTGCGCTTGGCCTGTCGCTGCCAGTGCCGCTGCTGTATTTCCATGATACGAACGATAGCGGGAAATAAACTTTGTCCGAGTACTCTCGCCTTTTTGTGCATGATATTGTTTGGCTATCTTAAATGCTGTTTCATTCGCTTCCGAGCCACTGTTGGAAAAAAAGATGACATAGTCACCGTCTAGCCATTCATTTAATTTCTCAGCAAGCTGAATGGCTGGTACATGACTTTGTGTGAGTGGATAATAAGGCATTGTCTTTAATTGCTTGTACGCTGCCTCAGCCAGTTCCTCACGGCCATAGCCAACATTGACACACCAAAGACCTGACATTCCATCTAAATAGCGGTGTCCATGAATGTCTGTCACCCATGCGCCGTCTGCTTCATGAATCACCATGCTCTCATTCTGTTTGTTCGTCCCTTTCATGTGATGCCAGATCAACTGATCGTCCTTTTCCTGAAGGTTTTGAGCCTGACCTTGTAATTTCATTTCCCTCGCCCCCATGTATCCGTTTTCAATCATACAAACTTAGACGGTCCATCTCATCGCCTCTCCATTCAATATATGGATGATCAGGGAGGCATATGAAACAAGACTTCTCAATCATAGATGACTGACTCACTGTTCCTTTTATTATAAAAAAAGGGCGGGTAGTTGCCATTAGACAGTTCGTTAATTGTTGGAAAAGAACCATCAGACACTTTTACGGAATGTCACGACAAGATGGTTATAAATCAAATTCCCGGCGATTTCCTTTTAGGAATTCATATGCGAGAATCGCAAATTCAATGGCTTGCCGTTTTGGTGCTTGCATCATATCTTTGCCAAGCAAAGCGTGCAGCTTGTCCAGCCTGTGATAAAGCGTTTGTCTCACAATATAAAGCTGACTTGCTGTTTCTTTTTTTGATCCATTTGTTTGTAAAAAGATGTTCAACGTTTGATATAACATGCCGCTATTTTGCTGATCATATAAGATAACGGGCTCTAAATACTCCTTCACCATACATTCGAGTAGACCGCTCTCTTTCATGACAGGCATTAAACGAAGCATATGCAAATCTTGATAAAAAGGACTTTTCACTCGGTGCGACATCACTTTCTTTAAATCGAGTACTTCTTTTGCTGACTGATAGCTCTTTCTCATTTCTTGAAATTGGTCACAGTATTGACCGATTCCAAAGTTCATGAGTGTCCCTTGATGCTTCTCAATGTCATTCACTGCTTTCGCTGCACGTGCTTTCCAATCCTCTGCCTTTCTCGTATTCAATAGAATAAAAGACAGCTGTCCTTCGTGTTCATAAGAGATCATCTGGAAGCCGGCACGTTGGAAGACGGAGCGACAAGAAACAAGAAAATACAGATTTCCGGCGATTTCTTCATGATGACTCTTATGAAAAAGTAGCACGACACAGCCAGTCAGTTTTTTCAATCCTTCTGTTTCTACTAAATGCTCTATGATATCCCGTTCGGTATGCTCCTCATGGAACCACTTTTGCAACCATTCGTTTTCTTTTGTCTTTTTTAACTCTTCTGTGTAAAGCTCTCTCAGCGTTTGCTGGGCAAGCGCATTTGCTCCTTTATCCATGACAAGCATTTCGAATTCCGACAGCGGACTTAAAGGATAAATCAGCACAAGTTCTGCAAATGTTTGCTTGAGTGCGAGAACAGGCTTTTGATACATTTGAAAACCATCTGGTAGTGATCCATGTTGCAAATATGTATTCACAAGTTCTTCTGATTGAGTGGATGAATCACATAAGATAATCGGCTCGCCTTGCACAGGTCTTAAAATCAGAATGCCTCTTATATGCTGATAGACTTGATTCAGAATGTCCATTTGTGGATGAGGTGTAAGTAAAAGTTCATTCAGCTTAGACGATAGCGCTTCCAAATCGGACATCATTTGATACTGGCGCTCAATTAAAAGCGTATGAATATGCTGTGTAATGTCCACAAACTTTACTTCTTTCGTAAAAAGGATCAGTGGAAAATCCTTTTTTTCAGCATATGCAATGAGCTCGTCCGGCACATGAAAGCGTAGCGGGACAAATTCAATACACAAACCTGCTGCTCCAGAGTCTATGAGTTGTTTTAAAAACGATTGAAATACATCCAATTGATCATGAAAAGCGGCGGCCGTTGTTAAAATAAGCTCGCCACCATTTAACAGATCCTCTACAATAGGCACTTCTAGGACATGAACCCATTGCACTTGTCGAGAAAGCCCCTTTTCCCCAGCTAATAATGTCGCATGCGTAAAATACTTCATGTTTAACACATCACTTACTTGAAACTGAACATCTACATTCATTGAGCTGTCCCCCTTTGTTTCGCTTCCCCTATCCCAGAGGGTACATGGACAAAATCCATAATAAAACAGGTAAAGTGACGATACTTAATATTGTACTGAGAAACGTGGTACTTGAAACAAAATCTGGCTTCGTCCGAAATTGCACTGCCATGAGCGTTGTATTCGCTGCTGTTGGCATGGCGGCTACTAGAATCATAATTTGTTTGACTACATCATCAACCGGTAAAATGAGTGTGAAACAAAGTGCGATCAGTGGAGAGATGAATAGCTTTAACAACACGGCATAGGAGATATGTCGATAATCCACTTGCTTAAATGAAATCACCGCAAGCTGCATGCCCAAAATCAACATAATCGTCGGGATCGCTGCATCTCCTACAAGCTGAACACCTGTCATCAGCTCTTTAGGTAATGAAATATCCATTAACTGAAATAGTAGACCGATGATTGCACCATATGCGACTGGCATTCGCAGTACTTTTTTGAACACAACCCTTTTACTACTGGCATCCTCTCCGCCTTTTGCTGCATAATACATGCCGATTGTACTCATGACAAGCTGCTGCAAAACCATCAGCACGATCGCAATGTCTAAACCTGCGGCTCCAAAAACAAGGAGGACGACTGGCGTGCCGTAATTTCCATTGTTCATAAATGCTGACGACAGAACCATGGCACAGTAAGTTTCATTCGAATAACCATACATACGAGATAAAATATAGACACATAAAACAAGTGAAAGACAGAGCCCAATCACAAAGATGGATAAGTATACATAATCCATCGTGACTTTATTTTGATAAAAAGTATCGAAAGCCAGGAATGGTGACATCAAATATAAAGACAAGGATGAGAGCGTATGTATGTCAAAGCCAATGACCTTTTGCCCGATATACCCGATCAAGAAAATCCCGAATACCGGCATTAAGACAAGAAAAAACTCCATGTTGCACCTACTTTTCTCTAGAAGTTCAGTCTTTTCATTTCCTCCTTATCATACCACTGATAAACAATAAAAAAGAAGCACCCTAGATCAGGTCGCTTCTTCTCTCTGCATCCATGTAAAAGACTTCCCACAAATGCCCATCAAGATCTTGAAAGCTCCATCCATACATGAAACCATGATCTTGCTTTTCCTTAAACGGTGAGCCACCAGCCGCAAGCGCCTTCTCTACGAGCTCATCTACCTCTTCCCTCGTATCCACCTGCAACGAAATAATGACCTCTGATCCAAGTTTTGTATCCACTAGTTGTTTGTCTGAAATGGACTTAAAATGCTTGAGTGATAACAACATGACTGTCATCGTGTCGTGAATGCCCAAACAAGCAGCCTGATCATTGGAAAACTGTTCATGGAAGTGAAAGCCTAACTGTTTAAAAAAAGCGGTAGACTCATTGACATGCTGAACCGGCAAATTGATATACAGATGTTTCGGTTTCCCTCTCATGATTCTCTCCTTTTTAACACATGATCTCCTACAATATATTCGTCAATTCCAACAGCATCCCTTTGTCACATAAAAAAATAAGCGTTACGCCTCATTTACCTTATTTTTACACCGTCGTATGATGAAACGTGAAACATGCTACCACAAACACTAGGAGGTTTTCATTTTGAAAACAATTGCAAAAACATTGGTTCTCTCCACAGCAGTTATTTTCTCCGTATCACCCTTCACCCAAGCAGCACAGGCAGCGCCGATCCAGCATGAACAGATCACAACAAAAGGTGACTTTCAGCTTCCATCTGAGACAGATACGATCAAACGAAACATTGGACAATCATTGATCAAACAGGAAAAGTGGCTTCAGCATATAGAACTGCTTGCAGGGCAAGAAAAACGTGCATTATTGGAACAGTTTTTAAATGAATACGTCAGTCCTGATTTAGCCAAGCTGTTAGAAGAACCATCACTCACCTGGGATCAAGTGGATACAACGATTTACCAATCTCTTGTTCAATCAGGTGTTCCATTTTTGGCAGCCAAAGCCGTGGCACACGTGGCCACATCTTCGCTTAAAAAGATGTAATCAAAAAAGAAGCGCCCTCATGAGAGACAGGCGCTTCTTTTTTTATTTCTTATATTCAATATGATACACGTCTCGTCTTCGGTCTTTTAGCTGACGGACCGTACCGTCTTGTCGCTGTCTTCTTAAAATTTCTAAGTCGACATCACCTACTACAACCATTTCAATATTCGGATTACACTCGCCTACAATACCATCTCTTGCAAATTCAAAGTCTGATGGCGCAAAGATGGCAGATTGTGCATACTGAACATCCATATTTTCGGTTTGAGGTAGGTTCCCAACTGTCCCAGAAATCACTGTATAAATTTGATTTTCAACTGCTCTTGCCTGGGCACAGTAACGCACTCTTAAATATCCTTGTCGGTCTTCCGTACAAAATGGTGTGAAAATGATCTTTGCTCCTTTGTCAGCTGCGATTCGCGCAAGCTCAGGAAACTCTATATCGTAGCAGATTTGAATGGCGATCTTTCCACAATCTGTATCAAACACTCGCACTTGATCACCGCTAGAAATTCCCCACCATTTTCTTTCATTCGGTGTAATATGAAGTTTATATTGTTTTTCAATCGTTCCATCTCGTCTAAACAAATAAGCAATATTATAAATTTTCCCTTCTTCTTCTACGAAGTGGGAACCGCCAATGATGTTAATGTTGTACTTCACAGATAGATCTGTAAACAAATTAATATAGTCCTCGGTGTATTCAGTGATTCTCTGAACGGCAAGACTAGGCGATCTTTCTTCAAGATATGACATGAGCTGTGTCGTAAAGATTTCTGGGAAAACCGCAAAGTCCGCAGATGCATCTGAAGCGACATCCACATAATACTCCACTTGATTCATAAATTCCTCAAAGGAATGAATTTGTTTCATCGCATATTGAATGACACAGATTCGTACAGGAAACGCCGATTTATAATACCTCTTTGACTGTGGGCGATAATCAACGTTATTCCATTCCATTAATGTGGCATACGTGCTTGATGCTTTATCGTCTGGTAGATAATTCGGATTAATCCGCATAAGACTAAATTCATTTAGTAACTGAAATGATAAAACAGGATCATAAATTTGATGGATCATCACCTGCTCGACATATTGACGAGGGGTCATTTCATCTTGATATTTATGATAATTGGGGATTCGTCCACCAATGATAATGCTTTTTAAATTTAACCTTCTCGCTAAATCCTTTCGGGCTTCATACAATCGATGTCCTATTTTCATACGTCGGTATTCTGGACTCACCATCACTTCAATGCCGTACATATTCATTCCATCTGGATTATGATTGGTGATGTACCCGTCGTCTGTAATGTCCTGCCAAGTATGGCGATCATCGTACTCATCAAAATTGATTAATAAGCTGGAACAAGAGCCTATGATTTCCCCCTCGAATTCCGCACAGAATTGTCCCTCTGGAAAGTGCTCGAGATGACTTTCTAAGTGCTCTCGCTTCCACGGTTCCATGCCTGGAAAACATACCTCTTGCAAGGCAATGATTCGGTCAATGTCTTCCTCTCGTATATTGCGGATGATCATTCTTTTTTCAAATCGAGTTAAATCTAGTTTCTCCGCCATTCTTTTCTTGCCCCCTATTGATCCTCTTTTTCAAGCTGATGAAATAATTGGAGCAATTCGATTTCAGCCATGGATTCTAATCTGTAATCATATTCTTCAAACTGAAGTGTGCTCGTCACCTTGTTTGGAACGATGACACATTTCATACCTGCTCGTTTTGCCGCCACTAATCCATTCACAGAATCCTCAAAAGCCACGCAATCTTCCGGCTTAACACCTAAGCAGCTTGCAGCTTGAAGATAAAGCTCTGGATTCGGCTTTACTTCCTCTACATCATCAGACGTACGAATGCATTCAAAATAATCAAAAAGACCAATCTGCTTCAGGTGATCAGATACCCATTTATAATCAGAACTAGATGCAAGACCTATTTTCAATCCAAGCTCCTTTGCCGCTTCCAAATAAGCTTCTACCCCTGGTCTTGCTGATTCATTCATGATTCTTTTTTGAAAACGGGAACGCCGATCCATAGTGAGTGCTTCATGATCCAAAGCTTTCCCAATCTGCTCTTCTAAATATTGAAACGGCTTAAAACCGGCTTGCGTCCCAATGACATTCCCCCATACTGAAAGAGGCAACTCTGATTCATGCTCCGCAAACATCTCTTGTAAAACCTCATATTCATGTGTTTCTGTATCTAAAATTAATCCGTCAAAATCAAATATAATTGCCTTTACCAACGAGGCCACTCCTTTTTTTATACAAGTCTAATGCATGATCCTATCATAACGTGAATAAAATTCACTTTCAAAGAAGAATGTCTGCTAAAATGATTATGTAGAAAAGGAGCCTGCAACGACATTGTCAGGCTCCTACCATTTTTTATCATTCTGTAAGAGATCCAAGCGCTCCGATTCTGGAGAAAATACGGTGTGAAAAAGAGCGGGTTTGGTATTACAGCGCGAAAGGTTTCTCCGTTCCCTTACAAATAGTATGTGCGACCGCTGTGCATGTTAACAAGGAAAGTCACACCAACTTTTACGCATTTTGAAGGTGACGGTTCTGAAAATCATCTAAATCAAAAGGGAAGTAATATCCGCACGCATTCACCTGTTCCCGGTTTCGCTCAAATAACGCACGATCTTGTTTGGTCACTTGACGTTTAGGCTTTAAAATAATCGTATGTACAAGCTGTAGGCCCGTTAAAATACGAAAGGCATCATCCATTGTACCGTTATATACACCATCAACCAATGTGAAAGGACGTTGCTGCAGATCATCCGTCGACTGTTCATATGTGGATAAAAGACCGTCAAACTCCTTAGAAATCTCTTCAATCGCTTGTTGTTGAAGATCAGTCGCAGCTTTCATTAACCTCACGTTACATCTACCTCTCTGTCGTTATTCTTCATTCAGAATAGCACAGAAGAAAAGACATTCGCTAAGGTAAGTAATTCCTATATAAAATCGATGCCGTCAGAGGAAAGGACCGAATATCATGATCATCAATGGACACATGCTTTCACTAAAAGTCAGTGAACAGCATCACAACACACCATTACATCAATTTTTAAAAGAAGAGGCATTTGCTTCTAAACCCATCATCCATTATTGGATGGAACACCGAAAAGTACGGATCAATCAAAAATCCGCACAACACGGCGCAAAAGTTAGTCTTGGAGATCATATCGTCATTGATTTATTTGAAACAGAAGAAAGTGATGTTACGCCAGAATATGGGGATCTAGAGGTATTGTTTGAAGACGAACACTTATTGATTGTGCAAAAACCCGCTGGACGTCCGACTCATCCGAATGAAAAAGGACAGATTGGCACATTAGCAAACCTTGTGGCGTTTCATTTCCAAGCAAATGGCGAAGAAAAACGTGTGAGACATATCCACAGACTTGATCAAGACACAAGTGGGACAGTCATTTTTGCAAAACATCGATTAGCTCATGCTATTCTTGATCAGATGCTTGCTAAGAAATGGATCAAAAGAACATACATTGCGGTGGCAGAGGGATTGTTCAAAAAAAAGAAAGGAACCATCAATGCGGCAATTGGACGTGACAAACACCATGCTGTTCGTCGTAGACTCTCGCCTACTGGTCAACACGCCATTACACATTTTCAAGTAACAGGTGTGAACAAACGCCTTGATATGACAGCCGTCGAGCTTCAATTAGATACAGGGAGAACTCATCAAATTCGTGTACACCTTAGCAGCATCGGACACCCATTAGCCGGTGATTCGTTATACGGTGGAAGTGGGGTCATGGATAGATGTGCCCTTCATGCTAAAAAAGTAGAAATGAAACACCCATTTACAGATGAGCACATGAGCATAGAGGCACCGCTACCATCTGATATGGCAGAACTATTACACCACATCACGTCTTAAATGAAAAAGAGTCTGCTGGTCATCACCGCAGGCTCTTTTTTTTCATCAAGCTGATGTTCTTTTTGCATAAATAATGTAACGCTCTGGTGCATGACCAACAAAATGAAATGGGTAGCATGTGGTTAACACCAGCTCTTCTTTTTCATTCTGTAAGGTAATAATGGATGTATCATGTTGATCAACAATTTTTGTATGAGTGATTTCATATCTAAATTCACCATAAGGGACTGTGATATGAAGTTGATCTCCAATCTCAAGCTCGCCTGTCCGTCGAAACACGGTATCCCGGTGGCCGGACAAAACGATTTGTCCATGTTGATCAGGATAATAACTCCCTTTGTAATGTCCGACACCTTTTGCCAGGTCATCTGCATCCGTGCCTTCGACAATAGGAAGGTCTGCTTTTAATCTCGGAATGGTGAGGATGCCAGAGGCTTCACCCATTTTAGGGGCAAACTGCCGCTTTGACATCCCTTGTTTGACCGCTACCACTTTTCTAGCGTCTTCAAGTGATTGGGCTGTTTGAAAGTGCGTCGAGGCGATTTGCCATATTCCCCATCCGACCAACACAACGCCTGATATCATCACGAACAGTGCAAGCCATTTTTTCATGCTGATACTCCTTCATTAAGCGATCTTCTTACAATACCACACTTTAACTAGCTTCTTTTTTCACGACTTGTTTTGTTTGTTGAATTCTTCCTTCTTTTTGATACACAATAGATGAACCTTGAAAGCTTTTAACAAAATCAACGGTTGCCTCTAAATCTTCTGGACCAGTTACAGGATGTTTCCCTAATCGGCCAATCGGTGCGTATTTACTTCCAGTAGCTGTTGCCATGAAGTTGTTGACCGTGAGTGTATAGGTTTGGTCAGGTACAACTGGCGAACCATCTGGCAGTGTCAAATCAACTACCTGATATGTGAACGGGTCATAGGTATAAGAAAAGCCTGAAATACTATAATCTGGTCCAAACTGAGGAGAAATCTGGGCTTCGATGATTTCAGTTAAATCTTGTCCTTTTATCTCCAACTTCACTAACACATTGCCAAATGGTTGAATATTAAAGAGATCTCCCCAAGCAATCGGTCCTTTTTCGAGATTTTGCCTAATGCCACCACCATTCATCATGGCAAAGTCACTTTTCATTGAATATCTCATCCCATCAGCAATGAGGTTCCCAAGTGGAGTATCTCCATCATTGGAATAACCTCCTTCCATCTTCACACCCGCTTCTCCAACAATTTCGCTAATAATCGGCTCGACTTCTTTACCATAGTGAGCCAATATATCTGCTGCTTCTTTGTCTTTTTCGATGTGAGATTGGTCTACATATTGGATCGTTGCATTCTTTTTTACGATATCCTTCGTTTTTCGGTCAAGGATGACATTCACTTCACCAATTGCTTTTCCGTATTCGAATGCTTGTACAATTAATTTTCCGTTGAGCTCTCCATTCACCACTTCGTGATTATGCCCAGCAAAAATGACATCGATCTCGTCATCTCCTTCTTTGGCGAGCTTCGCACTTTCTCCAGTAATGAGTTCACCATTTTGCGAAGCTGTCATATGAGCAAGAACTGCAATGGCTTTGACCCCTTTTTGTTTTAATTCTTTCGTTGCTTTGTTGACTGCTTTCACTTCATCTGTAAATTGAATGTCTTTGATGCCTTCTGGCATGACCATTCCTGCGGCGGATCTAGTCACAACGCCAATAAATGCGACTGGAATTCCTTCCACATCCATGATTTCATAAGCAGGTAATAGTGGTTTACCAGTGTCCTTGTATTCACAGTTCGCACACACAAGCGGAAAGTTTTGACCATCATAGCCTTTCGTCCCTTTCGGATGGTCTCCGCCTTTGAGTATACGCAATAGCTCGTCCACACCTTCATCAAATTCATGGTTACCTACTGTCCCCACATCAAAACCAATGTTCTCCATTAACTCGACAGTCGGTTCATCTTGTAGTAGAGAAGATACAGGAGAGCTTCCCCCAATCATATCCCCTGCATGGACCGTAATCGTATGTTTGTTTGCCGCTTGTTTTTGCTTCATATAGGCCGCAACATAATCCATCCGTCCAACCATTTCTTTATTCCCATCACCGTTTATGTCCATTTCGTATTGTTGATCAATTTTTCCATGTAAATCATTCAAGCTTAAAATCGTTAATGGCACTTCATTTGATACGTTTGCAGGTGTATATCCAGCCTGCTTCGCTTCTTCCTTAGATGCAAAAAAGACACGTTTTTCGACCGCTATCTCTTTCCACTTGTCAGGAGATACGTAGGTTTTTGTCGTTGAATCACCAACATACCGTGTCAATCCTTTTTGCTGTTCACGTGCTCTAAATTCAAATGGTTGTTCAAGCAGGGGATCTGTTGGATTCCAGATGCCTAGCCTTTTCTCCTTTGCTTCTTTTACAGCTTGTTGGAAGGTATAGTAGTCTTTTTCATTTCCAACTGGCCATATGAAATATGTCGGGGCATACCCTTTTTTCACAAGCTCTAGATTCGTGTTTACCCCTTTTTTCGTTTTCACTTGTGCCAGAAGACGACCATAGCTATCTTTCACTTCAGCACCAACGGTTAATGTGATTCGATCACCACTTGAAAGTAGCGTTTTTAAATAGTTGGTTGCTTTTTGTCCAAAGCGCAGTTGGTTTTGATCTAATTCATTTTTGGGCTTGTGATAGGTTTCTGGTGTGTCCATATGAACAAAGCGTACCTTTGTCGTACCTAACACAGGTTTCTTTAAATGAATGGTATCTCCATCCACAACACGATCAACGGTTGCTTGATATTCCTTTTTGATTTTCGGTGGCTTTGGCTGATGCTTCAGCAGTTTTAAGTCGTTCTGATGTCTAGGTAGCACTTGAAGCGTATCGTACCTACTTAAAACCCCTGTAACCTCATACCATTTCCCTACTTTCACTTGATCAATGACATCTGTATCCACCATCACTCTAACGACGGTACTCCGGTATTTCTTGTCAATCATCACGACATTGTATCCACCGCCTGCCGGTTGCGCTGGCTTTGATTCGATATAGCCTTTGACCTTAACAAGTCTCCCTTCAAATTTACCTGCCTGACCCGATTCTAATTTTTTCACAGACACACGTTTTGGTGCTGGTAATGGTTGAGACACTGCCTCGATCTTGAGGCGGTTTTGATCTGGGACAATTTCAATAAGTCCTTTATATGAGGCGACTTTTCCGGTGACTGTTACCTTCATTCCTGCTTTAAGTTCTGGAAATTTTTTAGGTTCGGCTGAATAAATATTGATGCCACCTGTTTTGTCTTGGATGTAGGTCGATAGTTTTCCATTTCCTATCGCCTGTTGATCCGCTGTCACAATCCCGCTCACCGTGACTGTTTTTTCTATGAGCTTGCGCGCTTGTTTTATTTTGATTGGTTTCGCATGTTTCCCGGTAGTTCCGTTCTTTTGAACCTCATTGATAGGGTTTGCTGTCGCCATACTAGGCAGCAAGGACTGTAGACTGAATATCACCAAAATCAAACAAACCATGAGTCGCATTGATTGAATTTGTTTCATTGATTTCTCTCCTTTGACCTTTTTGGTCATATTGTACAAGGGAAATGTTGATTCTGAATGGGGTTCATGTAAATCCTCATCAAGCTTCATTCACAGGAAACGTAATCATGACCCTTGTCCCCTCAAATTTTTTGCTTTCAAAACGAATCATCCCACCATGGTTCTCAATGATTTTAATGGTCATCATGAGTCCAAGGCCCGTTCCTTTTTCTTTCGTTGTATAAAAAGGTTCACCCAGTTTCCCAATTTCGTCCTCTGGGATCCCTTTACCTTGATCTTCAAAGACGAGTACCACTTGATTATTTTCCAGCTTGGTCGTCACTTGGATGACCCCTGTCACACCATCCATTGCCTCAATGCCATTTTTAAGAATATTGAGAAACACTTGTTTCAATTCATTAGGAATGCCTTGAATATGTGGCAACGATGGGGACAGTTTTTTCTGAATCGATACCCCTTTTAATACGGCTTGTGATTCAACGACCATAATTACTTCTTCGAGCATCAGGTTCACTTGGACGGATTCAAATTTCACCGATTTGCTTCTAGATAGCACTAGGAACTCATTAATAATAGATTCCAGTCGATTGAACTCAGACATCATCACATCTGCATAATCCTTTTGATATTTTTTATTCTGAATCATCAATTGTAAAAAGCCTTTTAACGCAGTAAGCGGGTTGCGTATTTCGTGGGCGATACCAGCTGCAAGCTGACCAACCGCTGAGAGCATCCCAGACTTCATCAGCATCTTCTCTGACTGTTTTTGATTCGTAATATCTTCGGCAATACGCATGACGGTTGATTGCATTTTGTCAGGATCATCAATCCTGTGCAAGGAGACTCTCTCCCACCGTTCCCTTCCCGTTAAATCCTGAAAGTGCATTTCACCTGTCCAGATCCCTTCTTTCAAACAAACATCCCATTGCTTTTTTAAATCATCACACTGACACAAGGAATGGTAGACAGAAAAAATATCCCTGCCTATTAAATTCATTTCATGCTGTTGGACAAATTGACAAAACCGTTGATTCACACATTGAATGATCCCTTCCTCGGTTGAAACCACAATATGGATATGACTATGATCAAGTGCTGTCACTGCAAGATGAAGTGCTTGCTTCAATTTCGAGATTTCAGTCATCTTAATCCACGTCATGGAAGCACCTTCATAATCTTGATCAAAAATCGGGGTCATTTGTACAGTGAATCGCTCTCCTTCATTCGTTTCAATTTCTCGTTCAATGATACGCTTGTCTGATATAACGGATTGAATATCTTGATCCAGCGCCTCATGTGACAACTTCTTAGCCAACGACTGAAAGGATTGTTGGTGCCGGATATGAGCTGAAGTAAATAATGAGGCGGCTGTAGGAGTGAAATAGCGTATATTCATGTCCCGATCCACAAATAACGTCGCAAGCTCAGGTTTCACAGTGGGGCGGTACAGTTCTTCTCTTGTCACTTTGAAGTTGTTTATGATATTAATAAAGTGCTCATGGTTTTTCTCATGGGCTTCTATTCGTGCATTTTTTTCATTTAATTGAGCCCGCGCTTCTTGTTCTTTTTGTTTGATTTCATTGAGTTCTTGTTCTAAATCGACAATTCGTTGTTGATAAACCGAGTGCTGATCTGACTTGTCTTGAACGAATGTTTTTTCTTGATGTTTCTCTTTCCCATTCATTCTAATGAGAATGACATATACTCCCTTAAAACGGCGGTCAAAACGCTTAACTGTAAAATTGGCCGATTGCTTCTTATCCTTTTCCATCATGTGCATATGTTGAAACACAACCTCCGTCTCATCTGTCCATACCTTTTGACATGTTTGATTCAACATCTCTTTCATGTAATCAGGTGTCACATATTCACACACATGTTTTGACGGTTCTGCATGCGCTAGAAAGGAATACGCACCCTTAGACATGGCCAATATTTCATTCTTCTCGTTGACCACCAAGCATGCATCATACCCCTTACTCATTTCATTTACATATTGAATGGCTCGTTCCTTTAGCTCCAGATCACGTCTGTTTTGCCCCAAATCTACTTGGCTTGCGGGATTGTGTGTGGGAGTAAATATGTTCCACTTGTGATCGATTAATCGAAACAACCGAGGATTTTTGGGTACGTTTTCATTTGCCCCGAATAGTAACATCCCATGATCTTCTAAAGCATATTGAAAACGGGATAACACTCGTTTTTGTACGTCTGGCTGAAAGTACATGAGAACGTTTCGGCAACTGATAAAATCGAGGTGAATAAAAGGTGAATCGATTAATAAATTGTGAGGGGCAAAGACTATATGTTTCCTAAGCAACTGTTTGACAATCCAATCGTCACCTTTCTTTTCAAAATACCGATCCCGCCATTTTTCTGGCACCCTGGCCATTTTCTCTTTTTCATACACACCTTTACTTGCGATTTGAATGGCTTTTCGATGAATGTCTGTTGCAAACACTTGGAGTTCGATTGAGACTTGCTTACGCTTCATTTCCTCTAAAAACAACATTGTCACGGAATAAGCCTCTTCGCCTGTAGAACATCCGGCAACCCACACGCGGCATTGAGACTTTCCGCTTTTGATCGTATTGTCAATGATTGAGGGAATCACGTCACGTTCACATACTCGAAAAGCTTCCATATCTCTAAAAAACGCAGTAGTTCCACTTAGTAGCATGACGTGTAATCGATCAAGCTCATCTGGCTCCACTTCTAATAAACGGTCATACTCCGATAACAATGAAGTCGGTTTTTTGGCACATCGCATTCGTTTTTGAATCACAGACAAGATTCTTTGCCGATCATAAGTAGAAAAAGCTATTCCTTTATACATTTCAAGTCGTTCGATGATGTGAAGTAAAACTGGATTCGTTAATTCAACATGTGGGACGTTTAAGATATTGGCGATATATGCCGCAAGATCTGAAGGTTTTGTAAAATGTTGATGATACAATCGATCAAAAATGCTCTCTGCATCACTACACGACAGAGCCGTTCCCCCATGCTCAATTAATTGCAGCAAGCCACTCCCCATGCAATGACCTTTTTGGAAAAGAATGGCGAAAGCCTCTTCTTTATATCTGGTAGCAAGTGATTCAAATAATGAATCGACAGAGCATGTCTTGCCAGCAGGAAGTTGCTTTGACACATACAACCGGTTATTTTCAGACAACCTGACAATTGCATTCGGCGGACAAAAATAGATCATGTTTTTCATGACTTTCTCTCCATGTCGAATCGTTTTTGCACGGTATCCAATCGGCAAAACCATCGCTTCCACATCCGTTTTATCATCACCTATCACACCATGTTGCACGACAATAAAAGAGGCATTCAATTCATGCGGAAACGACTGAAAAAACACCTCAAGACTATGCTGTTCATATGGCGAAACACCGATCCCAATGACTAGTGTTTGCACATGTTCGTCTTTTATCGAACGTTTAATGATTTTGTCCTGCATCTGGTACCCCCATGTTCATTCGTCTGATAATTTTTTTCGACAAAAAGAAAGAAAACCCTCTAATTGTAAATAATGTTTTTTGTATGAAATAGAAGAATGATCCTCACATTAAAACAGACTGAACAATACAAGGAGGAATCTCTATGCAAAACGAGCAGCAACCAACATTTCAAGGAAATGCTCCGCAACCTGAGCTCAACCATGGCGGACATGAATTATTTGATTTACACGAAGTTCTAGCAGGCACAATTAATATTTTGGATCAATATATGATACTTAGGCAGTTCATCCAAGATCCTGCATTATCCGACATCTTAGATCGGCAATATCAATTCGTTTTGTCTCAATATAATGTCACTGCCGATTGTTTTTCTACTGGACAAAAGCCTAATCAAGAAACGTCTACCTATATGATGAAAGAACAAACACAGGTCGTGTACGGCATAAAGCCATCTCAGCCGAAAAAACCGAATCAATCATTACAAGATGTGAAAGATTTAGGTATCACGGGTCATATGCTCAGCCTAGTCAAATCACACGCTGGACTCCTTTCAATGTCAGCTTTAGAAGTCACAAATCCAGTCGTAAGACGCGTACTATCAGCACAAATTCCAAACTTTATTGAGATGGCATATGAAATTTTCTTGTACCAAAACAAGCATGGATACTATCAAGTTCCACAGCTTTCTACCCAAGATATGAAAGCAATGACAAGTGCCTTTGTTCCAATGCAAGGACAAGTTCAAATGCCCCCAAGTAAAGCCAATCAGCAAAAGCCACTTCATTAAGCAAAAAAAACGGCAACCGGATAAGATGGTTAGCCGTTTTTTCTTTGGTATGTGGATGTAAACTGCCTTTCAAAATCTGTGAGCAGCTTCCCTGTTGCTTGTTCAAAACCTCGAGCGAAATCGCCGGTTTTTGCCGTTTCCTCCACAATCTCATGAATGATGTCTCGCCCGTTTTGTTGTACTAGTTCATAGATCATATAATAACTTTGCACATAGACATCTGTTTCATAAATGACGCGTGACTCCTGCCAGTCTTGATCCGAATGAAGTGCTTGAAACGGAATGACATCAAATCGTTCAGATGTGGCATTTAACACATCATAGGCCATCCATTCTGCTATTCCTTCATGGAACCAAAGAGGGAAAATGACAGGAGAGATCTCGTATGCATGCACCTTTTCATAGAAGACAAAATGGGCATATTCATGAATGAATAACGTTTGAAAAAAGTAGAAAGGCAGCGGCTCTTTCCGCAACAATTCCGCCCGCTTGTCTGGATATAAGCCAATCATCTGTTCACGATCAGAGTAAAAGCCTGTAATATGCTGTATGCCTGCAAACTGTTCAATCGTCTCTTTATCATCGAAATAAATAATGTCTAAAGGTTTATTTGCATCAAACTGAAGCACGGAAGCTGTTCTTTTCTTTGCTTTCTGTAGAGCCTCTATCGTCAGATCCACAAAAGCTTCTTCTCTCTGTTCATAGTAAATACGAATGTGTTGATAGATTTGCTTATTAAGCCCCTCTGTTAACCCTGTTTTCGGAGAAGCCTGCTGCTCTAAATATTGTTCTGTCAGCTGAAACGCTCCATAAATCAAGTAAGCGGTGAACGCATAAAAAATAAGACCTGCCGCAATCATTCCGCCTAATAGCTTTTTTTGAATTAATGACGGTTTAGCTTTCATTTACTCCCCACCTGAAATCATCCTGCAACCTCTTTCTATGAAAAATCATAGATGAACAAGAGGTGATATATTTTTTACTTTATGCAGTCAGATGTGTGAGGTGCTGTCACAACAAAAAAAGCCGCATATGACATACGGCTTTTGTCGTAGCTATTTTGATTCAGGGAAGACACGTCTCACAGTTTCAGTAAATTCATCGAAGAATCCTGAAATCGGTTCCCCGCTTCGAATACGTTTTCCATATCCTGCAATGCGATCAACAAAGTCTGGGTTAGCAGACACATATACGTTATCAATTTGTTGGTCAGTTGATTTGACTTTGTCTGAAATTTTCTTTTTCAAGTCGTCTGTCACATCTCCGCTTTTGTTGCCTTCAAGCACCACTGCAACAAATGCATTTTTACCTGTGACAAGCACGTTTGCATGTCTCACTTCAGACATATCAGCTACAAGCCCTGCAGCCTTATCAGATACATTTATTTTCTGAGGTGTTTGAACATTTGGCTGATCCTGCCTCATATCGTTGTTCTTATATGTGACATTTTCATACTCGCGATTCATCGTTCCTCTTCGCTCTTCACCTTGGTTGTTCATCCCACACCCAGCAGTCATCAATGTCGGTACAAGTAGTAAAGAAAGCATCCATTTCTTATTCATTCATTATTCCCTCCTTTTGTTCATAGGTTTTTCATCTAATCGCCTTTTTATGCACACTTCATTTGTTTCAATAAAATGAATTCATAATTTCGTCTCGTTTGGTCAACCTATACAAAGTAAATCAGTCATATCATCACCAAATGGAGGGATTAATTTGCTTAAGAAGAGAAAAGGCATGAGTATGGGCGCAATAATCGCTGGTTCGACTGCCATTATTGCACTATTCTCCCCGATGTTAAGGAGAAGACTAATGGGCATGTCCAAAATGAATATGTCTTCTATGATGAACAGTCGCAACCAACAACAACACAAAGAGAAGCAACATTCATCACATTCGCAGCAATATGCGAAAGGACCATCAGAAGTGGGACAAATGCTAAAACAGGCGTTTACACCAAGCGAGCCCCATCACACCAATCAACATACTGACACATCAAACACGCATCAAACAAGAGAATCCTATGCACAATCTCTTCAAATAGATGAGAATGTGATGAACGTGCTGGATGACGAATCCGTCCAACAAGTCATCCAAGACATCGAACACAAATAAAGCAAATAGGGGCCTTGTTAAAAGGCTCCTTTCATCTACATATTGTATTTTCATATACAATGGACCTATGACACCTAAAATAAAAAACGTTTCATCCTCATTCCTAGTACTTTTATCATCTAGTAAACGTTTTCTACAATCGATTCATTCTTCTCATAAGTAAAATTTTGATTAATTCTCCTTTTTCCCCTTTCTTTTTGCAACAATTTCTAGTAATTTTAAAATGGTGATATTATTTTGTTAAAAGACCTTTTTATTAATTTAACAATTCTTGTGACATTTAATTATTTCTTTATTGTTGTATTTAAAGAGAATTTCTTAAAAAAAGAAGACACCTTTCTCAGTCAATTATATAAAGGAATCGTTTCTGGATTACTTGGTGTTGTCTTAATGTTTTTCTCTATTAAAGCTGGACCAGCTATCATTGATTTACGACATATTCCCCTTATATTAACGGCGTTTTTTGGCGGTATTGTGCAAACGTTTGTTGCAGCCTTTGTCATCATCGTTGGTCGATTGTTGTTTGAAGTGAATTTCGCTTCTTACATCAATATTATGTCCATGCTACTCATCGCAACGTCTTCTTTTTTGATTGCTGAGCGTCATTTCAATCAAATCTTGAAAATGACAATTTCTATTACGATCAGTAACATCATCGCATCTATTTTCCTTAGTATCGTGGTGAAAGATATATCATTTGAACTACATATCGCCTATTGGGCCTTTTCTTACATTGCTGGATTGTTCAACTTCTATGTCATTGAACATCAGACAAAAGCATATCAGCTATTAAATTTATATAAATTTCAGGCTCATTATGACTTTTTAACAGGTGTTTTAAATAAACGGAAATTTGATGAAGTATTAAATGATGCCTTTTCCATGAGATGGAAACAGCCTCTTCAACAAATATCCCTGATTTATTTAGACATTGATCACTTTAAGTCCATCAATGATCAATATGGACATCACGATGGCGATATTGTTTTAAAAGAAATAGGAACAAGGCTCATCAAAAATACGAGAAGCTCTGATTACATTGGACGAATAGGTGGAGAGGAATTTGCTGTCCTTCTTCCTAATTGTTCAGTAGAAAAAACATGGCAAATTGCTGAAAGGCTTCGGAAGAAGATAGCAGATCAGCCGATTTATTTAGAAAATGGGACGTCTATTCAAATTACGGTATCACTTGGATGCGCTTATTACCCAGGAACCATTACAGACATCAAACAATTACCGATTGTAGCGGATCAGGAGCTTTATAAAGCCAAGCAATTAGGTCGAAATCAAGTCAGTTTTTTTGAAAGAAATAAAGACCAATTGACATAAGCATTTTCCTCATTTTGTTAGCGTTTAATTTTTTAAAAAAAGTTTTCGTATAACAGTTGTTTTTTCGCGCAAACACTGGTAAAGTAAAGGTAATTATTTTTGTTCGTATCATCTTTAAGAAGAAAGTTTTGAAAGAGTTTTCGTCTTTGAAGTGTGTGTAAGAGCAAGAATAGTGAATTTAAGCGTTAAGATCGCTTTAGGAGGAAATTTCATGTTAGAAGGTAAAGTAAAATGGTTCAACTCTGAAAAAGGTTTCGGATTCATCGAAGTAGAAGGTCAAGACGATGTATTCGTTCACTTCTCTGCTATCCAAGGCGAAGGCTTCAAAACTTTAGAAGAAGGTCAATCAGTTTCTTTCGAAATCGTTGAAGGTAACCGTGGACCACAAGCTGCTAACGTTAACAAAGCGTAATTTAAGAGCTTCTGGCTCTTTTAGCACTTTATAGAGTGAAGAAAACCGCTTGGCTTCTGCCAGCGGTTTTCTTATGCAAAAAAAAGAGAACCTATCAAGTGTTCTCTTTTTTATTTAATTTTTGCAAAACAGATCGATACATGTCATCATTCATTTTTTGCTCTGGTTCATCTTGTGAAAAAAGCGGCTCCCGCTGTTGATACTTTTGAAGCGTCTGTCTATAGAATTGATCGTCAGGCGTGTGATCAATCGGCTCATCCGACTGTGACTTCTTTTCAGCTTCATCATGTTCTACACGTCCTGCCAATATGTCTGGCGCTGTGTGAGGTGCGTCAGGCGGAGCAGACAACTCTTCTTTGATTTCTTCCTTTTCAGCCGTAGCATGCCGAATATTGAACCATACCAATCCTATGATCACAAGAACAGCAGCTACACACGAGACAATGATTGCCACCAAAAGAACCAACTCCTTATCGCTTAAATGACGCAGTCACAGATGCCACACGTCTCCCTAAAGCCTTTCCTAGCTCAATCCCTTCAGCTGACAACAGTTCTTCAGCATCAATTGGACACGTCACACCTGCGCCATAATAAGAGCCGTACAAAGCATTCTCTGGAACATTTCCAGGAAGACCTACCACAAGCATGCCTTGATGAAACATCGGCGTCATCAAATGGTGCATCGTCATTTCTAAACCGCCATGTGTCGTAGCCGTTGTGCAGAAAACCGCACCAACCTTATCAATAAGAGTTCCCTCTGCCCATAAGTAGCCAAGGCGGTCAATCCATGTCTTTAATCCAGAGCTGATTGTACCAAAATGACCTGGACAGCCCCAAATGATCGCATCCATTTGATCAAGCTTGCGAATATCCGCATCCTTCACATGATCTATGAACACTTCAGCTTGCTCTGTTTCACCTGCGCCTTTTGCAATTGCTTCGGCAAGTGCTTTTGTATGGCCGCCTTCACTATCGTATACGACATAAATGTTCATATTGGGTCCCTCCACATTTATTTTGCCTCTTGATTGGCTTCCTTCGGTGCCGGTAGTAACGTCATTTCTGGTTTCTGATGTTGTTGTTTTTTTCGTTTTTGATCCTTTCGTACGTCTCTCAGGAACAAGCTAAGAATGACCCCTAACACACAGAATAACGTCACCCACAAATAAGCATCATTGATCCCCATGACATTTGCGTCCACCTGTGCTTTCGTATAAAGCTGTGTGGCTACATATTTTTGTGCCGCTTCTGCTGTCATGCCCATATGATGCATCACATTCGACACAGCCGTCTGGAATGAATTCATAAAGAACGGATCAGCTGTATTCGTTTGATCCGCCATATTCGCATAATGGAATGTCGTCCGATTCGTATAAATCGTCGTGATTAAACTCGTTCCAATCGACCCACTAATTTGTCGTAATGTATTGGACATCGCGGTCCCATGACTGTTTAAATGCTGCGGTAATTGGTTCATCCCTGCTGTCATCACTGGCATCATAAGCAATGACATCCCAAAAGCACGAACTGCATACATCAACACAATGTGATGATAGGATGTATCAATGGTCAGCTGAGTAAATTCGTAAGTCGTGACGACGGTAATCACCATTCCCACAATGGCAAGCGGGCGGGGTCCAAATTTATCAAATAAGATCCCTGAAATCGGGGACATAATGAGCATCGCAAGAGCTCCTGGCAGCATTAACAGTCCCGATTGCAGCGCAGTAAATCCAACGAGGTTCTGCAAGTAAATCGGTAGTAAGAACATCCCCGTGTATAAGGCGACAGTAATGATGATATTAATGACACTTGAAAGAGAAAAAATGCTGTATTTAAATACCCTGAAATCCAGCATCGGATGATCCGCTTTTAGCTGTTGGAAAATAAAAAGAATGATCGCAATGGCCCCTAAGATCATCGTTATTAAAACAATTGGATCCGTCCAACCATCACTTCCTGCCTCACTTACACCATAAAGAAGCGAAGCAAACCCTACGACAGAAAGAATGGCACCTAGACTATCCAGCTTGATTTTTTTAGGTTCTATCATATTCTTAAACAAAAAGAAAGCCGCGATCATGACAATGCCCCCGATTGGGACAAGACCATAGAACATGATTCGCCAAGAATAATGTTCAATAATATAACCAGATAACGTTGGGCCTACCGCAGGCGCAAACATCATCGCTAGACCAAAAATCCCCATTCCCTTCCCTCTGTTTTCTGGTGGGAAAATAAAAAGGATTGTTGTCATGACAAGCGGCTGCAATATCCCGCCACCGACCGCCTGAATCAATCGGCCAATCAGCATCGTTGAAAAGTTAGGCGCAATCCCGCAAATGAATGTGCCTAGTGTAAAAGACATCATCGCCACAAGGAATAAACTACGCTGGCCAAACCGCGTGATTAAAAACGCAGATAACGGAATGAGCACGCCGTTCACAAGCATATATCCAGTCGTAAGCCATTGAATGGTCGTTGCACTGACATTGAATTCAGTCATTAAATGAGGCATGGCTACGTTCAGGAGCGTTTGGTTTAAAATCGCTACGAACAAACCGGCCATCAAAATGATGAGTAAAGACAAGGAGCCTGTTCGCTGTTTTGTCGCTACGGGTTGCTGTGCCATATGAGACAACCTCCTTTCATTTTGTGGTATGTGTGATGACTAAGATGAAATTTTGACAGATGCATTCATACCTGGCAGTACTTTGTCTGATGGATTTTTGATTGAAATTTTGACTGCAACTTTTTGTGTGACTTTTGTATAGTTTCCACTTGAGTTTGTGGCTGGTAGCATATTAAATGTCGAGTTGGTCGCAAAACCAATTTGTTCAACCGTTCCTTCAAATGTTGTATCAGGATCACCATCCACGACGATATCCACTTTGTCACCTTTTTCAATCTGTTTAATGTCTGTTTCTTTTATATTCGCTGTAATATATAGCTTGCTTAAATCAATGGTTTGACCAAGAACTGTACCTGGCTGAACTTGTTGATTGTTTTGTATTTCTTTTTTCACCAATGTGCCATCAGCAACAGCTTTGATGTTTGTTTTTGTTTCTCCTTCAACTTTTGCCACGGTGCTGTCCTTTTTCACGTCGTCGCCTTCGCTCATATCCCAGCCTTTGATTTGACCGGCAGCAGGCGCTATGATTTGATACAGATCACCTGTCACTTTCGCCTCCTCCGTTTTCACAAAGTTTGTACTTTCGTAGTAGTAATAAGCCCCTCCGGCAAGAAGCGCAACAATCACAATAAGACCAACAATGTTCATTAGCAATAAACGCCCTCTGTTCATGTTTGGTTTCTCCTTTCCTCTATGAAGATTTCATCTCATCCTTTTCATAATGCCCATGATCTAACAGGTTGTATTCAATCATACCGACCTGCCAGCTACCGCTCATCCTATCAAGAAAAATGGACATCATGAGCGATAACAATTCTAAAACACTGATATTTAATAAGATTAAATATTAATAAATGTAAAAAGAAATGTCAAAGAGAAAGCTTTCCTTTTTTACCACAAAAAAACCCTTCAGCCTCCGCTGAAAGGTTTTCAAATGTCTATTTATGAAGAAACCGTTTCCTGCTGAAAAAATTTCTTTAATGCGAGAAAAACATCTGATTTTTGCTTTAAAATATAATGTTTAAATTTTTCATCCTGAATATGTTTGTATGCGGACATTAACGTGGAATGCCGATTATATTGGTTCACTTCACCATAACAAAAGATATTCGCCTTTTTCATAATGTCAGATACGAGCTTCACGCACCGAGCATTATCAGAAGTCAAATTATCACCATCAGAAAAATGAAATGGATAGATATTATATCGTGATGGTGGATATTTTTCATCTATTAGCTCTAGCGCCTTTCGATAGACGGAAGAGCAAATGGTTCCCCCGCTCTCTCCCCTTGAAAAGAAATGCTCTTCATCCACTACTTTTGCTTCGGTATGGTGGGCGATAAATTCGATGTCAACTGTCTCATACTTTGTCCGTAGGAAACGTGTCATCCAAAAGAAAAAACTCCTCGCCATATATTTTTCCCATAGTCCCATACTTCCACTCGTATCCATCATCGCCAAAACAACAGCTTTCGACTCTGGTTTCGTCACTTCATTCCATGTTTTATATTTGATATCCTCTGGATAAATGGGATAAAAAGAAGGATTCCCGGTCATCGCATTTCGTTTAAATGCCGAAAGCATCGTTCGTTTTTTATGGATATTCCCTGTTAAACCTGTTTTCCGAATATCGTTGAACTCAATTTGCTCGACAATGATATCGTCAAGCTCCTTTTGTTTTAAATTGGGCAATTCTAGTTCACGAAATAACGCTTCTTCAAGATCCATTAAGGAAACCTCTGCCTCGTAATAATCTTCTCCGGCTTGATCTCCAGCCCCTTGCCCCTGTCCTTGTTTCTTGTCTGAACCGTCTCGCGCCACCACATCCCCAACCTCACTATCTCCGTCCCCTTGCCCTACATGCTTGTTCTTATCATAGTTATACCGAATTTTATACTCATCTAATGACCGAATTGGAATCTTCACCACATCTTTTCCGTCAGACATGATAATGCTTTCCTCTGTCACAAGATCTGGCAAATTATTTTTAATCGCCTCTTTGACCTTTTTCTGATGACGCATCTGGTCGTCATAGCCTTTACGATGGAGGGACCAGTCTTCCTGTGAAATCATATACTGACTTTTATCTTGCCGGGACATTCATCCCCCTCCTCACCTATCGATTCCTTCATCATATGCAATCTGTTATCAGAGATGTCGATCCTTTTTAAAAAAGACATTACCGGTGCGTGCGCGCCAATAATGCCTCCTTCGCATATTATCGATTCAGAAGACTGCCTACATATTTTAAAAGTTCATTTGCACTTGTAGAGTTATAACCATGTTCATCAATCAATCTAGCGACCACTTCATTGACCTTTTTCAACTGTTGCTCATCTGGCGTTTTCGTCGATGTCGTAATTTTCACCACATCTTTTAAATCAGCAAACAGCTTTTTCTGAATGGCCTCTCTTAATCTCTCATGGGAATTATAATCAAAGCGCTTCCCCTTTCTCGCATATGCAGAAATACGAATGAGAATCTCCTCTCGGAATGCTTTTTTGGCATTTTCAGAAATCCCGATTTGTTCTTCAATGGAACGCATGAGCTTTTCATCCGGATTCATTTCTTCACCAGTGAGTGGGTCACGCAACTTATTTTTATTGCAGTAGGCTTCGACATTGTCTAAGTAGTTATCCATGAGCGTTTTAGCAGATTCTTCATAGGAGTACACAAATGCCTTTTGCACTTCCTTCTTCGCCATATCGTCATACTCTTTTCGTGCAACAGAAATAAAGTTCAAATACCTCTCCCGGTCTTCAGTCGAAATGGACGGATGTTGATCAAGTCCTTCCTTTAAAGAACGAAGTACATCGAGTGCATTAATTGATTCCATATTCTTACGAATGATCGTAGAGGAGATGCGGTTGATGACATATCGAGGATCAATTCCACTCATTCCTTCATCATGGAATTCCTTTTTCATCTCCTCTATATCGACTGATTGGAATCCTTCAACACTTTCTCCATCATACAGACGCATTTTCTTCACCAAGTCTATATCAGATCGTTTCGGCTCTTTTAACCTTGTCAAAATCGAGAACATCGCTGCTACTTTGAGCGTATGCGGGGCAATATGAACCCCGGCAACATCACTTTCTGAAATCATTTTATGATAAATCCGTTCTTCCTCTGTCACTTTTAGATTATAAGGGATTGGCATCACAATCATCCTTGAATGCAAGGCTTCATTTTTCTTATTTGAAATAAACGACCGGTACTCCGTTTCATTCGTATGGGCAACGATTAATTCATCTGCACTAATCAAAGCAAAACGTCCCGCTTTAAAGTTTCCTTCCTGCGTTAACGAAAGGAGATGCCACAGAAACTTTTCATCACACTTTAACATTTCCTGAAACTCCATCATACCGCGATTCGCCTTATTGAGCTCTCCATCAAACCGATAAGCACGAGGATCAGACTCTGAACCAAACTCAGCAATTGTAGAGAAATCAATACTGCCTGTTAAGTCAGCAATATCCTGAGATTTCGGATCAGATGGACTAAACGTGCCAATTCCGGTACGTTTATCTTCTGAAAAAAAGATCCGCTCAACCTGTACATCCTCGATCCGTCCCTCATACTCCTCTTCCAACCTCATCATATTGAGTGGCGATAAATTCCCTTGGACACGAATGCCATATTCCTCATAAAAATCCTCCCGTAAATGCTGCGGAATCAAATGAAGTGGATCCTCATGCATTGGGCAGCCCTTAATGGCATAGACGGCACCATTGTCTGTGAGGGAATATTCCTCTAATCCTCTTTTCAACCTCGTCACAAGTGTCGACTTCCCGCCACTTACCGGTCCCATCAATAATAAAATACGTTTGCGTACATCTAAACGCTTCGCAGCAGGATGGAAATATTCCTCAACTAATCTTTCCAGTGATTCCTCCAAGCCAAAAAGCTCCTGATTAAAAAATTTGTAGGTTCTCACCCCATCTTTTTCTTCAATCCCACTGTCTTGAATCATATGATAAACGCGAGAATGAGCAGATTGTGCAACAAGAGGATGTTCTTTGATAATCTCTAAATACTCGCCAAATGTACCTTCCCATTTAAGACGCTGCTCTTCTTCTCGATGACGTTCAATTTTCTTTAAAATATCCATATGAACCTCCTTTTTCAAGATTGAAGCTAGTTAGCAAATACTGTTTTACAATCTATGCGGAGGCGTCCTATTACATGCTTTCGTTCTTCAAAATGACGAATTGTCGAACTGAATTGACAACCATCATCAAGACCCTTCATAATAAAGGAAAAACAGGAGGAATTTGAAGGTCTCCTCTTGTTTTTCAAGGCGAACTTCACCACAGATGAAACCGGCAGCGAAGGATCAAAGGGATAAGGGGGAGCTTAGATGAGAACGGTCATTATGATGGGCGTCATCATTACGTTTTTAGTATCCATTTTCACAGCTGGCTACGAAGGCAAGCCTGGTAAATGAGAAAAAGGATGTTCCATAAGCGGAACATCCTTTTTTTCTCATAAAGTCTGAATTCATCGATATGAACCTATATCAAATCACGGTATTGCTGCTGGCGCAGTGCCTCATAGACAAGAATCGCCGCCGTATTTGATAAATTCAGTGAACGAACATGCTCTGTCATCGGTAAACGCAGACAACGCTCCATATTTTGTTCAATCAATTCTTTCGGCAATCCACTAGTCTCTCTGCCAAATACGAAGAAATAATCTTCATCTAGCTGAGAGTAATCAAACGTTGTATGAGGCTTTTGGCCAAATTTTGTGATATAGAAAAACTGCCCTGATGGATGAGCCTCAAACAATTCATCCAACGAGTCATGATAGACCACATTGGCATACTTCCAATAATCAAGTCCTGCACGCTTAAGCATTTTATCATCTGTCGAAAAACCAAGCGGACGAATCAGATGGAGTGTTGTATTTGTTGCTGCACATGTACGTGCAATATTTCCAGTATTAGCTGGAATTTCTGGTTGATATAATACGACATGAAGTCCCAAAAAAGTTCACCTCTAATTTTCTTTTCCGCTCAACATTATATCATTAACTATCCTTAGAGGCATCGTCTAAAATGTGAAAAAACGTATAGCGAATCGCTGGTGTGTACGCAGTCGAATCTTCATAAGACCAATATCGCATGCGACTATCATATGTTTGAGCATTTACAAGCGGCATGCCACCTTTATCATGATCAACGACAATGGTGGTATGGTTATACCGCCCATCACCTTCAAAGTCGTAGCAAATAACATCACCGATTTGCAGCTCTTGAGCCTCTTTTACCTGCTTTGCCCTCAAACCTGCTTTTGAATTCGCTAAATAGTTTTTCATCGAATGGGCCACCGTCCAGCTGTAGCTCCATGTGTGTGAGCGCACCCACCAGCCAGACCCTCGATTTGGATAGCCCCTTGTTGGCGCATTCCCCGCCTTCAAGCATTGAGAAATAAAATTTGTACAATTATCTTCAAAATTTTTATAGGCGGGATTCCGTTTATTCCAATATGTCTCCGCATATTGGACGGCTGCACGTCGATCATAGTGAAATGCTCTCCCAAATTGTTCTTCCTCTTGGAACCGATCATTCACATGTTCTTCCTCGCGCAGCACATCCTCCATCATTCGATCTTTGACAAGTATATCTTGATAGAGAAATGCTTCTCTCTTTTCAATCTGTTCCTCTAAATAAAACGAATCATCGATATCCTTACACACATAGGTGAGATGTGCTAGATACTGCACATGTTCTGTGCCATCCTCCTGAATGGTTACATCCATCAGCTTAGCTTTTGCTTTCGCTTTAACAATCTCAACCTGTCTTCTTGAGAAAAGTGCTTTTTTTCGCTCGACTGCCTCCACATCAGACAAAAGCTGCGGCTGTTTGATCTCACGGCCATTGATTAAATACGTCAGCCTGTCTTCTAATGTTTGTTCTAATAATCGTTTCACACACAGACACCACCAAACTTTTTTTAAACATCTCTGTTTGGTTCATTCTATGTGTGAAGGGATACTATTTAGTATTTAATGGCGTTTGTAAAAGCTGAATGCCTTTTTCAATTTCTTGTTTCGCTTCTTCGTCACCTTCATGTTCAAGCGCCTTTTCCAGTTCAGCCAGCTGCTGTTGATCACCAATTTTTCCAATTGCCCAAGCCGCCGTCCCTCGAATCACAGGCCGTGGGTCTTTGTGCATCAATTCAATTAAATCTGGCAGGGCAGACGTGTCTTTAAAATGAGCGAGAGCCAGAATCGCATTCCGCTGAATCGGCTTTTTCCCACGCCATGACCCAGACACATGACCATATTTCTCCTTGAATTCACGATTGCTGATTGTAAGAAGCGGTTTTAAAAGGGGTTTTGCAATCTCAGGATCTGGCTCCATTTCAGGGTGCAAATGAAAGTCTTTTCCCTTATTGATTGGACAAACCGTCTGACATGTATCACACCCATACAATCGATTCCCGATTTTCGAACGAAATTCGTCAGGTAAAAATCCCTTCGTTTGTGTTAAAAACGAAATGCATCTTTGAGAATTGAGCTGACCTGGATTCACCAGAGCACCTGTTGGGCATGAATCTACACATTTGTTACACGTCCCGCACTGATCTTCTATTTTCTCATCCGGTTCAAATGGAACGTTTGTGATCATTTCAGCTAGATACACATAGGATCCGAACTCTGGTGTAATGATCATACAATTCTTTGCGCTAAAGCCAATGCCTGCACGCTCTGCGACAGCGCGATCAGATAACTCACCTGTATCGACCATTGATTTGGTTCGAATATCTTCATGTTTGCTCCGAAGAAATTCCTCTAGCATATCAAGCTTTTTCCTCAGTACAATATGATAGTCTGTCCCCCAAGAAGCCCTACAAAAAATGCCTCTTCTCGCATCTTTTGTACTTCGTGGTGCACCTTTCATTTTAGAAGGATAAGCGAGTGCAATCGCCACAATTGATTTAGCTTTTGGCAGCAACAAAGAAGGATTCGTCCTTTTTTCAATATCAGGCTCTTCAAAACCCGATAAATACCCAAGTGATTCATGTAAGATGAGGCGATCCTTTAATGAATCGAACGTATCAGCACTTGCAAATCGAATTTTATCGACACCAATTTCTTTCGCATATTGAATCAATTCTTCTTTTAATTCACCCACATGAATCATCAGAAAACCTCCTTTCTTTGTTTCTTTTTATTGTTTTCAGTATAATACGAGTGTATCATGACCGATTGGAGTGAGTCACTGTGAAGATACATATGGACATATCCCCGTCCCCAAACGCAACGATCCGTGTTGGACAGGTTGAATATTCACATATTGAGGTCGGCAAATCGCCTCAAATGTTAAAAGGACGATTACGTCTTTTTCAAGAATCTTTATTTTTTGATTATGAGGATACATCTTTAGATGAAGTACCGGCGATCAAAGAATGGAATGAGCTTTTAGAAGAGGTTTCCTTTCTTCCGCTCCTTACTGATATTCAAAAAGAAAGGTTTATCGATTCGACCAATTCAGTCATAGACTTATCGACATTTTTCTCTTTAAAATATTTCTTACCTATCCTGACATTGGATGCCGATCGTCTAAATGCGCCACTGTTGCTGACAAAAAACGATATCGGACACATTGAATGGCGAGATGAAGCGGGGCTGAATGGATTATTTTCTCAATCAAGTAAAGCATCCATTTCTCAAGACACCAAAAACATTCTTCAGATCATTCTGTTCCCACCATCTATTTCCCGGGAAAAGTGCGATGATCTCCTACAATCCTTGACGAAGATGTTTGTACAAATACATGGTGGCGAAAGCCAATATGCACTGATTGACAAAGCACTGTAAACGAACAGTGCTTTTTTACATTATACTGACATAATAAAAAACGCAACACTTCGTTTATCTATGAAACGAAATACTGCGTTATAAACAAAATTATGTATTGGAGCGGGTGATGAGAATCGAACTCACGACATCAGCTTGGAAGGCTGAGGTTTTACCACTAAACTACACCCGCATCAATCTTATAAAGACAACGTCATCGCGTTGACTTTTATAATGTTACAACTTTCTTAACAATTCGTCAAGAGAATATGAAGATTTTTCGTCAAAAAATTCATATTCTCCATATATATTACGATAATTATTTGTCTAGCTGCAAATATACCAAATAAGCCTGCTTCACATCTTTTAATTCCTTTTTTAGATTCTTTTCAGAACCTGTTAAACCAGAAAATTCATAGTTCATTCCAGTTGTGATAGTAGTAGAAATTAATTTTTTCACTCCAGGAGAGATGTGAAAAAGATCTGATTCTGTTATCGTTGTGTTTCCTCCCACGTCCTGTTTGAAATCCAAGCTAGTCGAGAGCTTCGTCAGTTCGTTTTGCTCTTTATCTTTCCACAAGCTATACGTTACTTTTAGCAAATCATCTTTTTCATCATCTAGCTGGTAGATAAAATTCACACTGTTATCGACACCATTTTGATGAAGGTTGATGGTGACATCCTTTGTATTCTCCTCCACAAGTTTTCCATCTTTGTAATGCATACCGATTAAAGAAACGCTCTTATTGCTATCTTTTAGTCCCTTTACTGTCATCGCTTCAAAAGACTCATCTGACAATGCTTCCAAAAGATTTTTTTCATTTGCTGTTAGTTTCATTGGTTCAACCGTTATTTTCTCTTGAGCTGTTGTTTTCTTGTCTTTCTCTGCTTCTGATTTCTCTGTTATCGTCTTCGATGTTTTCTCTGTATTGTCTGCTTGCCCACTGCACCCTGTAAGTAGTAGTGCCGCGAACAAAAGAATGCTCCATTTTTTAATCATTGAAATCCCCTTTTATATTTTTCCTCATTATACTAAAATTTGGTTAGATAAACAAAAAAGATTAGGATCATTCTCCTAACCTTTCATTTTCTTCTGCTTGATTGCCGCTAGGCATGCCACAACCAGAAATGCGGCGACAAAAATGAGAATCATATAAATAAAAAAGTTTGGCTTGATCTGAAAAGTAAATGCTGACGAGCCTTCCATCTCAAAAGAAAGACTATTAAATAGTAATTCATGATTTGTTTTCGATTGAAACAGGTGATAAAACAATACACCAATTGTCAACATCGGAAAGCCTAAAAATCCTAAAAACCCTCCAACAATCGCGCCTTGTTTCATTGCTTGTACGTTCATGATCGTTGTCCTCCCATTCTACCAAGCAGAAGCTGCTTCATAATAGACTTACCATCTCCCATAAACGGTAAAAGATAGAGTAATTGAATAAAATACGTCATTGAAAAAATGAAAAAACCTGTTGAAACTGGATTTTCCTTCAGAGTTAGGATGGTCACAATGATGCCCACTGCGCCGATTAACCCTGGTACGAGTGGTCCAAGCAGTGTAATCCATACTTGCTTTTTTTGAAACGGATCTAATACAGGCCTGACAAACTTCACTGACATCATATCGCTTGCAAAAAACCCTTGAGGACCGTCACGCCCGGCAAACTTCCGGTGCGCGTAGCCATGAGCTGCTTCATGCAAAGCAGTCCCAGTAATTAATCCAATATAAATAATAGTAAAATAAATCGCGATCGCTGCGATCGATGAATCAGGAATGAACAAAAACGCGATGCCCGCCATCACCATGAACAACAGCCAGAAAAAAATAATTTTACGTGTCACCATGTACAAGGCTGTCTTGAATATTGCCAAAAATGATTGTCCTGTACAATCAAACCGCTCCCTCATCTTCACTTGGTATTGCTTGAAAAATTGACAACACGCTGTGACAATTCGATAAGGCGATTGATAATGAATGGAAAGCAAATGATGTTGATTTAGTCCCATCATCAACTGATAAAAATCACGAGCAATCACAGATTCATCCACATGAAACAAGTCAGCGAGCTCTGCTGTAATGTCCGCTTCTGTTCTCTTGCCATCTACTTTTGATAACATATGATATGCACTCTCATTAACTGGAAGTGTGCTTCCGTACTGTATATCAGCCAAATGCCTCTTTTCTAAGGTCACATATGGCGCAAGAACAGGTACCCGCTCGATCTTTAGCTTGCTAGTAAGAAGTTGAATCATGTGAATACCTCCATGAAAAACCTTTGTATATGGCAAAGACGAGAAGAGCTTCAAATCCGGCAACAAGGAGCCACTGAATCGTTTGACTCGACTCTCCTATGACATAATTACCAATGAAAACAATTGGAATCATGATCAAAATAAGCGCTCCAAACGAAAAAATACCCGTATACGGATTATTTCGATCAAGCGGGAGTAAAATACCCACCACATAAAATAGTGCAGTTGCATTACATAAAACAGCTATACCAATCAAAATGATCCAGATTTGATCTGGGAGCGTCATTGTGGTGAGCATGAATAATGCAATTTGCATGACACCAACGAATAGAAGGCCAATAAACTTATACAAAGCCACTTCCCACGCCCTTAAACCAAATGTTTTATACATCCCTAGCATTCTCTTATCATTGCCAAATGAATTAAAGGCTGTTAAACCAGCTAAAGCACATAGAACAAAGAAAGCTTCTCCTTCAAAGCGGAAGTCAAACTGATAACGGACAAATAAGATGACAATAAACAGAATGAGGAAGTTTAAGATATTTTCTTCATTTCGCACCTGCGCTTTGATTTCTTTTACAATGAGTGACCACTTTTTTGATGAAGAGAATGGTAGTTTGTTGAGAAACGTTAACGCTTTTTTCTCTGCCATAATGGGCATAAGTGCCAGCGAAACAAAAGCGCCCCCAGCCGACAAGAGAATGAATAGAATCAACATGACGTAATTCGTCCCTTGTGGAGACATTCCTTGTATCGCTAGAAAAAAGGGTGCTGTGAAGTACATCAAATGATAATCGAACTGTTGATATGATTGCTGAATTTGTTGAATGTCAAAGTGCGTCATACCATACGCCACAACGAGTATCAATAAAACAAATATCGCTGCAAATTTTTGCAACGGTAATTTTAATTGAAGTACAAGTAAATAAGTGATGTTATAAATAAACTGCAAAAGTGTTAGCACAAACAGCGATTGCAAAAGTAACATAAAAAAGAAGGCCAGAATAAACGAAATCCCAATCCCCTGTGCAATAAAATTAGGCAAAAGCAAGATACCAATAAAAAACAGAACGAGCCCTGTCACCACGGTCACCATTGGAATGAAATAACCCAGGCTTTTCTGAAACGTAGAAAGCGGAAACCAACTAAGCTGCATGGAAAACCGATCCTGTTCAGGTGTTCTGACCTTGATCAAAACGAATAACAAGCTTGTAAAAATGGAGGCATTGATCGCCATAGACACGACGAGTAATCCAAGTGAACGTTCATCTCCACTTAAGAAAGCCTTCATAAAGACACCCGTAAAGCTGTATCCGATGATGGCTCCCATTGTGACTGCAAACAAAAAGAATAAGATCACAACGATTCGCTTCGTTTGAGTATCGAAGAGCTTATACATCTCCTGCTGCCACATTTTAAGCATCATGTTAGAAATGATTAATGATTTCATCAAAATGTGCACCCCTATCACTTAACATTGAAGCTTTCAGAAACACCTGTTCAAGCGTACTTGATTGATACTTATCCTTTAAAGCAGCAATCGTTCCTTCATCCATTTTATTTCCCTTAGAAATAATGGCGATTTTATGGCAGAGCTCTTCCGCTGATAACATATCATGTGTCGAGAGCAAGATTGCACCATGGTGTTCGGCATAACGTTTCATCAATTTCTTTGTGTTTATAACCGCTTCAATATCAAGTCCTCTAAAAGGTTCATCCATGATCACCAATTGACTATCAAGCATAAAGGCGGCAATCAGTTGTGTCTTTTTTTTCATACCATGTGAATATGTTTCAATAGGTCTTGATAAAGCGGAGTCCATATCGAACAATTCAATTAGTTGATTTCTTCTGTGATTTGTTTTACATTCATACATAGAAGAAACAAAATCTAAATATTCACCACCAGTCAATGCTTCAGGGAGCAGCAGATCATCTGGAACATAGGCGACTTGTTTTTTAAAAGATGGATGATCATTTGTGACATCCTCTATGTGGATGGTCCCTTCTGTATGCTTAATGATGCCAAGTATACAATTAATCATCGTTGTTTTACCGGAGCCATTCGGTCCAGCAACCGCAACGATTTGATGAGGGGCAATCGTTAAATGAAAGTCATTGACAGCAGTCACGTTATTTTTATACGTCTTGGTTAAACTCTTGATTGTAAACATATAACCTCCTAGTGTCTGCATAATCTTTTTAAAAACAGATCAAGCTAAACCGCCCGCCACAGACGGTTTAGCCATGATGTCATATCATAGAAGTAAAAAGATGAATCCTAAGTATAGCTACTTACATTCAATTTTGACTTTTAAGCCACTTTCCCACTGAACGGCTCCTGTAAAGCTACCTTTGCCGTTTGCTAAACACCAAACTGCTGCTCCTAGTACTACTGTTGCTCCCAATCCTAAAAGGACGGCAATAAATACTAAGAACCAAGCTTGGTCCATAATAGCAGGCTCCATAGTGGAATAGTCAACTTGCGGCGCTGCATAAGTCATACTTTTCACCTCCCAGCTTATGAAGATCGTATCATAGCGGTCACCATTCAAACATCAACAGAAGATCCCATTTTTGACCGAACATGCTTTCGAATAAAATGTGACCTTTTATTCAATTATCGTCTATCTTCTGCTTCCCCACATTCTTTTTTACTAGATTATCCCACCACTAAAGAACCAAAATTCCCAAATATCGGGAAATAAACCATTTATTTTCTTATTTTTAACCACTAGTTCGTTTTTATCATCTCTATCATTTATTCTTTCATTTTTTTGAATAAGTGAAAATTTCACCGATATTTCAGATACAAAGGTCTTATTTATGTGTCGTTATCTCCTCATTTATGAATAATTTACTGATAATTCAGATGAAAAAGAGGGTCTATTTTCCTTCTTCTCAGGTCATTGAAAATATGTATATACAAGGAAACCACTTGGGATAAAAGCCTACCATTCTTTCTAAACACACGACATTTTTCATGCATTACATCTCTCTTCCTTGAAAAAACGCCTATTCAATGGGTGCACATTTTCTCATATTCATCTTGTCGTTTAGGGATATCCAATCAGTAACAAAGACTTCCTCCGTCTATTTCGTTAAATATCTTGTTTTTTCAGATTTATCTAAAAAATGATTGACCGAACATGAAACAAGTTTTATAGTCATATTAAACATTTCTTAGCAAAGTAGTAGGTTTTATCAACAAAAGGAGGATTCACATGATGTCTAAAGATCAATTTCGTTTAGAAACAAAAGCCATTCACGCAGGTCAAGAACTCGATTCCGCTACTTATTCTAGAGCAGTTCCTATTTATCAAACGAGCTCGTTCGGCTTTAGAGATAGTGAGCATGCCGCAAATTTATTTGGATTGCAAGAATCGGGAAATATTTATTCGCGTATTATGAACCCGACGAATGATGTTTTTGAAAAACGAATAGCTGAACTAGAAGGTGGCATTGGGGCACTAGCCGTCTCTTCTGGACAAGCAGCGACGACTTATTCCATTTTAAACATAGCAGGAGCAGGAGATGAAATTGTCTCATCAAGTAGTTTATATGGAGGAACTTACAATTTATTCGCCCATACATTGAAGAAGTTAGGCATTACTGTGAAGTTTGTGGATTCATCTAATCTTGAAGAACTTGAAGCAGCCATTACAGATAAAACGAAGGCTGTGTATGCAGAAAGCATCGGGAATCCAAAAGGCGACATTTTACATATTGAAGCCGTCTCAGCTATCGCACACAAATACCATATTCCGCTCATTGTGGACAATACGTTAGCGAGCCCTTATTTACTGAGACCAATTGAGTTTGGCGCAGATATCGTTGTCCATTCAGCTACGAAATTCATCGGAGGTCATGGCACATCAATTGGCGGCGTCATCGTCGACAGCGGTCAATTTGATTGGGCAGCCAGTGATAAATTTAAAGGATTAACCGAACCAGATCCAAGTTATCACGGCCTGACCTATACGGAAGCGATTGGAGAAGCGGCCTATATCACCAAAGCCCGTGTACAGCTTTTACGTGATTTAGGCGCGGCACTATCGCCTTTCAATTCCTTTTTACTCCTTCAGGGATTAGAAACATTGCATCTTCGCCTGCAACGTCATAGCGAAAATGCATTAAAAACAGCGCAATTCTTACAAGACCATCCGCTTGTCGAGTGGGTGAGCTATCCAGGCTTGAAAGAACACGAATCCTATGAACTTGCACAAACATATTTACCAAAAGGACAAGGAGCTATTCTTACATTCGGAATCAAAGGTGGCAAAGAAGCAGGGAAAAAGCTGATTGATTCTGTTCAGCTCTTCTCACATCTGGCCAACGTCGGAGATTCTAAATCACTGATCATTCATCCAGCTAGCACGACCCATCAGCAATTAAGTGAAGCAGAACAAAAGGCAACAGGTGTTACACCAGAACTGATCCGACTATCTATTGGAACAGAAGCGATTGAAGATATCATTGCAGACCTTGAACAAGCTATCACAAAAAGCCAATCATCATAAATAAAGGAAAAAGCACACAACGATATCACGTTGTGTGCTTTTTTTGCATCTATTCTTATTGATTAAGTAATCGAACTTCTTGGAAGGGATAAAAGACAAAGGATGTCGTTCCTTGGATATCACTCTTTGTAAAAAGCCCTAACCCATTGCGGCTATCCATTGAATTCTGACGATTGTCACCCATGACAAAATACTTTCCTTTTGGGACTGTTAGAGGGCCAAAATCAGGCGTCAACAAAGTGCCTTCTGCGGCTGCTTTCTTTTTGTTAGACGATAAATAAGGCTCTTCTACCTTTTGACCATTGACATATAATTGATCATTTTTCATTTCAATCTGATCACCTGGTAACCCAATCAAGCGTTTCACATAGTGCGTGCTTCGTTCTTCGCCATCTAGGACAATGATCTGTCCCCGTTTATAATCACCAAAATAATCGACAGTCTTATTCACAAAGACCCGCTCTGTATCATGTAACGTCGGATCCATAGAAGATCCTTTTACGATATACGGTGCAAATAAAAAGTTACGAATAATAAAAACAGCAATGAATGCAATTAAAATGGCTTTGATCCAACCCCATAACTCTGACTTCTTTTTCTTTGTTTTCGTAATTGTTGTCATAAGCTCCTCCTGAAATCCCCTAGGACGAAATAAGTTTCGCCAGCGACTCACTGACGTAAAGCTAGTTTCCTCATAAATATAAACATAATTTGGCAACAAATCAAGCTTTAGAGTTAAAAAGACAAGCACGTTTCTGTGCTTGTCCATTACTCAGTTAATCAGTAGATGAATCGCCTGCATTCTCTGCGTTTGTTTGACCATAAAAATAATCAGATGGATTGACTGGTTTAAAATCAGATAATTGATGGAATCGTAACAAATCTCTATACAGTACCTTATCTGAGAGGCTTAGCTGATGATCCACACGCGCTTTAATGGCCTCTGTCTTTTTATTTTGCTCCATCACTTTGCCAGTTTTCGTGTCATACACAGTATTATTAACAAGTGTATATTTTGGCGTTACATAGTTTCCATTTCGGAATGCCACCGTCTCATCATGCTCTTTAGAAAATAAATCTGTCCCAAAGTTCACAAACTCGTTTGAATCAATCCCTTGTAAGTGAAGTAGTGTTGGCATCACGTCGATCTCACCACCAAACGTATGATTCACGCCGCCCTCTTTACCAGGGATACGAATCATGAGAGGGACACGCTGATTTTGTGCATTTTGATATGGGGTAATTTCTTTCCCTAGAATCTCACTCATCGCACGGTTATGATTCTCGGAAATCCCGTTATGGTCACCATACAACAAAATGACAGAGTCTTTATACAGACCTGACTTTTTCAAGTCTTTGAAGAATTGCTCTAATGACTCATCCAAATATCTTGCCGTTTGGAAATATTGATCAACTGTCGTATCGCCAGTTGTCGCTTTCTCAATGGTTGCATCTTTCTCATCTAAATTAAATGGATAATGATTTGTCAATGTCATGAGATGTGCATAAAATGGTTTTTTCATTGACTCTAACATAGGAATCGATTCTTGGAAGAATGGTTTATCCTTCAATCCCATGTTCACAAGGTTTTCTTCATCCATGTTGTAATGGGAGGCATGAAAGAATTGATCAATCCCCATATGCTTATAAATCGTGTCACGATTCCAGAAAGATTTATAATCCCCATGAAGTACAGCGCTCGTATAACCTGCTTGTTGATTTAAAATGGCAGGGAGTGACTGGAAGGTATTTTCACCTTTTGTCACAAATGCTGCACCTTCCGGCAAGCCAAACATACTATTGTCCATCATCAACTCAGCATCGGATGTCTTTCCTTGACCCGTTTGATGGAAAAAGTTATCGAAATAAGTGAAATCCTCTTTACCATGCGCCAGTTTGTTTAAAAACGGCGTCACTTCTTCACCATTCAATTTGTAATCAATCAAAAATGACTGAAAGCTTTCTAAATGGATTTTAATGATGTTTTTCCCTTTTGCTGCACCAAAGTACTCTGCATTCGGCTTCGCATAATGGGATGTCGTATAGTTAACCACATCTGTTAAATCTCCACTACTTGCATTTGCCACTTGGGTAGCATTTTGCGCGGTTCGTACGCCATCATAAATCGCATAATTATAGACGCCTAAGTACTTGACTATATACTTATGATCAAATGTTCTTGTTAATAATTCAGGACGATCCTTCTCTGCGAGATGAAGGTTGACAAAGAAGAGCCCTACACCTGCTGACACAACCAGCAGCGCAAATACCTTTTTCATTTGGAACTTCTTCAATTCTGGTCGCCAAATCACAATCGCAACCAAAATCAAAATATCAAGGAAGTACAAAATATCATGGGGCTTTATACTTGCTAGTACACCACCGGTCATCCCTCCCCCGAGATTCCCTGCTTGCGTCATTGTTGGAAAAGTTAAAAAGTCATCAAAAAAACGATAATACGCTACATTGGCATATAAAAGTGCGGTCATTATAAAATCAATGACAATTAACAAAATGGCTGATTTACGTCCTTTCAAAAAGAGAGCAAGTCCCAAAAACACAATCGCTGAGCTAAATGGATTTAATAAGAGAAGCCCCTCTTGCAAAGAACCTTTTACTCCTAAATGAAAGTCCATTTTATAAGCTGCATAAGATTTCGCCCAAAACAAAAGAACTGCCAAAACAAAAAAACCATAGTTGTTCGTAAATATTTTTTTCATAAAACCTCTTCTTTCTAATCATCAATCTGATATAAATGAGATCATTGAAATTTACAATCTTCACTTCAAGCATTCAATGTTCTGTCTTCGCCAGATAAAATACTCCTTTAATAAGACGAATAACAAATAGAAAAAGTTTCAAAAAAACTTCACGCAATTCAATGGATGAAGAATGTTTTGTAAATCAATTCAGTATTACTTTACTTTTTTCATTTCATCATGTCAAAGTCATTAAAAAGAAGAGGTAAAATCACCTAGATCTTTAGGCACCTGTAGTTAGAGAATACCCCTAATTTTCAGTTCATTTTAAAAAGCCCGCTATTCAACAACGGGCATTTCAACTTAATGAATATATTTACCGTAATCAGGGATCCCAATGCTGTCAAATTCATGAACCAGCTTGTCTAGGCTCGTTGATAACAACTCACCAGACATGGGCAAGCCATGACCCGTAACAGCCACTTCAGGTTTCAGCTCATATAACTGATTGACCGATTCCTTGGCAGCCTTCCAGTCTGTTGTCAGATACCGAGGAGGCCCGCTGATTTCCTGTTCTTGAGTAAATACTTTATACAAGTATTCCTGTTTTACAGTAACAAAAGCATCGCCAGCGATTAATGTCCGGTCTTTTTCGCGAAATAATGCAATTTGACCTGGGGCATGTCCGGGGGTATGATACCATCTAAATTCTGCAAGATGAGGAACCGTTCCATCAGACGGAAGAGCCTTTACATGATTCCCTAAATCAATGGGATCGATAGGAAACATAGGGGACATTTTTGCAACCATTCCCCCTTCAACAGTCGGGTCCGGCTCTGGATAGCTTCTCTGACCTGTCAGGAAAGGCAGTTCCATTGGATGTGCATAAACAGGCACGTCCCAATGCTTGACCAACTCGATGACTGCCCCAACGTGATCAAAATGGCCATGTGTCAGAATAATGGCTTGAGGCCGGCTGTTAGCCCCAAAACGCTCCTCTGTCACAGAAATAATCTCTTCTGCCGACCCAGGCATTCCGGCATCGATTAACACAAAATCACTCGATTCTGGATTTCCAACGAAACAGATGTTCACGATTTGGACTGTATAACAATATAAATCGGGCAACACCATAATACCAATACCACTTCCAATTGATGTGGCAGGAATGAATTTATAATCACGTCCATAATGCATGTCTTTCATTTGATCCCTCCTTTAATCACTCAATGAACAACTTTATTATGCCCCTCAGTGAAAGAGAAAACCCATTTCCAATGAATTGAAACCTTTTCTCTGATCATACGTTACTAATAATAGAAAGGAGGTAACATCATGGGGATCATTTTAGATGTTTTTTTATTAGCGATGTACATTCCATTTTTACAAGTTGATGAGGACGATATATCAAGGAATATCAATCGTCTTAAAAAAGATAGCTGGTTTCAAGAATTATTACATGATCAAAAATGTAAAGAGCTTATTGTTTACAACAGTGATGTTCGAAACGTGATAGGGAAATTTAAAACGGACAGACTTCACAACATGCGATACAACATAAGGTGTGAACGAAAACTACATCAAGCATTATTCCGTGCCATGTGAAAGAGCCACGCTTTGTAGGGCTCTTTTTTATTTATTTTTGTATCTGTTAATAAGTGAACAACACATCAAAGAAAATAATTGACGCTTGGACAACTCTCACCGTATATTATGTATAAATCCATCTTTCCTTTAGATGAGGAGGTCCCACATGCGCTTATTAAAGAACTGGAGAAAAAAGCAGAACAAACCGTCCATCACTTCCGAAAACCAAGAATCTAGTATCCCAATTAACTTTTCCACACTTCCCTTTGGGACAGATACAGTAGATGACTTTCTATTCAATCTAGACCTGATATCCAAGCTCACCGATCCTGACAAAAAAACGGAAACAAACGGACGCTGAACCGTAAGAATCCTCATCCAAACCATTTGGATGATTTTTTTATATGTCACGATCAGAGGAAAGGAAAATCACATGAAAACATATTATTTCGTCAGACATTGCCAAGCAAATGGACAATCCAAAGATGCGACTTTAACACAGAAAGGAAACGTTCAATCACATACACTTGCACAGTTCTTTTCCGACATTCACCTTCAACAAATTATCTCAAGTCCCTATAAACGAACCATCCAATCCATTGAACCACTTGCCCATATGAAACAACTTACAGTGAAAATCGATGACAGCCTCTCTGAACGTGTGTTAAGCAACAAATCATTAGACGATTGGGTTGAAAAACTAAAGCTGAGCTTCACGGACTTAAACTTCAAATGTGAAGGCGGGGAATCTAGCCAAGAAGCGATGGAGCGCATTGTAGAGATCCTACACGAACAAATACACTTAGAAGCAGATCAAACCCTCTTTGTCACTCATGGAAATTTGATGAGCTTGTTACTCAAACATGTCGATCCGAACATTGGATTCAATGAATGGAAAAACCTTAGTCAGCCAGATGTTTATGTACTGAAATATGTTCGCTTACGCCAAATGAAAATTGAGCGCATATGGAATGACATATAAAACGGCATTCTCAACACAAATAAAAAATGCCAACAAGAGCATATAGTGCTCTTGTTGGCATTTATATTGAATTCTAAAGCATTCATTAGCGAATTGTTTTTAAAGCTGTTGCCCAAGGGATAACTTGATCTAACATTTGGTTTACTGATTCATCCTGAACTGATTTTGGTTTAAAGTCAGTACCATTCTCGAAGTCAGTGAATAGAGACAATGCTGGGTGTACACGTACATCAGCTACTAATAATTCACCTAAAATCCCACGTAAATGTTCTGCTGCACGAGCCCCACCTACTGAACCGTAAGAAACGATACCAGCTGCTTTGTTATTCCACTCGTCACGTAAGAAATCTAAAGCATTTTTAAGTGATCCTGTAATGGAGTGGTTATATTCTTGTACGATGAATACAAAACCATCTTGAGCTGCAACTGCTTCTGACCAAGCTGCTGCTCCAGAAGCATCCCCACCAGGCTCTCCTAATAATGGTAATTTAAAATCAGCGATGTCAATGATTTCATACTCTGCATCTCCGCGTTTATCTGCTAACTCTTTTACCCATGCTCCTACTTGTGGACTTACTCGTCCTTCACGTGTTGAACCTAAAATAATACCGATTTTTAATTTTTCCATTTCCTTTTCCTCCTGTACTTCTCTTTTTACACCAAAGAGTTTATCTAGAATCCCCACTTTAAAACCGCCTTCCTACATTTCAAAATATTACATTTTATTCTTGAATTATTCTAAAACTAAATAATGATACACAATAACTCACCAATTAATTGATCGCTTTATTCTTTATGAATCCTTTGATGCTTCTTTCCACATAAAGTGTTTTGAGTATCTTAACTATTTCATAAGCAGATTAAAGGGGGATGAACTCATCCTTGTTCGACCATTAACTAGCAATCTACTATTTCAAACTTATTAAAAACACCTCGATTCAATTAGCTCGAATTTAAATGTGATTATCTCGAATTCGAGATAACTATATTCAAACTATAACACAGATTTTATGATCGTACAATATTAATGCTTCTTTCATAATAATATATACCTATTTACGTTAATATAAGTTGTCTAAATTATCGTTTGTAAAACTTACATTAAGATAACCCATTTATAATTAGAATAAAAAAAGAGGTACCTTATCTTTAGATAAGACACCTCTTTTGAATGATTTTCAAATTGTTTCAGATTAACATTTCATCATTAGTATGCTTAAAGTTGATCCCGATGGCTAGGATTGAAATTGCACTCCGTGAGGAACACGATTTCGAGTCGTTCTTGAACGTCTGAGCCCTTCAACCACTGGTATTATGCTAACATTTCTTTTATATTAATATTAAATTGTGGTTTAAAGGTCATTTCCATAATCATTGAATATTCTCCTCTGTCATGTTCCAAAAATAAACGTATAGAGGATTCATCTTTTTGATCAGAAAGTATTTCAAAGTTACTTACAGTGTAAAAGCTATAACTCCCCATAAGCACATTTTTTTCTGTTTCTTTTACTATTAATGAAAATCATTGATAAAATGGGCAAACCATAACCTCTAAAAAGTGTAAACCCACTGTTCTCTTTAAGAGTTACTACATTCTTACTTCGAGATTTATCAACGTTTTGCCATTTTTTATTCCTCGTTTAATGACAAGGTACGCATTTACACGATATGTGTATAAAAATCGTATTTGATAAAAATAAAAAACGTTCCTTACATAGAGTAGTAAGAAACGTTGATTTTACTGCATTAGAAAGCAGTGTTATGATACCGGTGGCCGGGATCGAACCGGCACTCCGTGAGGAACACGATTTTGAGTCGTGCGCGTCTGCCAATTCCGCCACACCGGCATGATCATAGAGCGCAACTGTATAAGTTATTTGGTGCCGAGGGCCGGACTTGAACCGGCACGGTAGTCACCTACCGCAGGATTTTAAGTCCTGTGTGTCTGCCAATTCCACCACCCCGGCAGTCTTTTCAAAAAGGCGACACCCGGATTTGAACCGGGGATAAAGGTTTTGCAGACCTCTGCCTTACCACTTGGCTATGCCGCCATGACTGGAGCGGAAGACGGGATTCGAACCCGCGACCCCCACCTTGGCAAGGTGGTGTTCTACCACTGAACTACTTCCGCATATAAACTGGGCTAGCTGGATTCGAACCAACGCATGACGGAGTCAAAGTCCGTTGCCTTACCGCTTGGCTATAGCCCAATAATAAAATGGGGCGATTGATGGGAATCGAACCCACGAGTGCCAGAGCCACAATCTGGTGCGTTAACCACTTCGCCACAACCGCCATAGATGTTATGAGTTATATAATTAATTGGCAGGGGCAGTAGGAATCGAACCCACACCGGAGGTTTTGGAGACCTCTGTTCTACCGTTAAACTATGCCCCTATGTAAATGAAAATGGTGGAGGGGGGCGGATTCGAACCGCCGAACCCGGAGGGAGCGGATTTACAGTCCGCCGCGTTTAGCCACTT